>JAKJAE010000450.1 GCA_022707665.1 Chloroflexota bacterium | reverse complement strand
TCCCATCTCCCATCTCCCATCTCCGCCCCTTACCCCTTACCGCTTGCCCTTCTGCCCTTGCCGCTTGCCCCTCCGCGCCTCGCCCTTGCCCCCGTGCCCTTACCCCTTCCCTCCCTGCTCCCTGCTCCCCGCCTCCCCATCGCTTCTCGCACTTCATCAAGCTTGAGCAGCAGCTCGATCATGCCGTCCACATCGAGCCGGGTTGTGTTGTGCGAGTGATAGTCCTCGAGCCCGCCCGAGACCGACATGCCTTCGGTGAAATAGAGATTGTAGTTCAGGTCGCGGCCGTCGGCTGGCACCCGGAAGTAGTTGCCCAGGTCCTCGGCTCGGGCCCGTTCCTCGCGTGTCAGCAGCGTTTCGTAGAGTTTCTCGCCATGCCGTGTCCCGATCACCTTCACCGGGTGATCAGGCGCGCCCATCAACCGCTTGAGCGCCTCGGCAAGGGTCGCGATCGTCGCGGCGGGGGCCTTCTGGACAAAGAGATCGCCCGGACGCCCATGCTCGAAGGCGAACAGGACCAGATCGACGGCGTCGTCGAGGGTCATCATGAACCGCGTCATGTCGAGGTCCGTCACGGTGATCGGCTCGCCCGCCTCGATCTGGTCAAGGAACAACGGGATCACCGACCCGCGCGAAGCCATCACGTTGCCGTACCGGGTGCCGCAAAAGACCAGGCCGCGCTCGCCCGCGACCCGAGAACGCGCGACCATGACTTTCTCGCTCAATGCCTTGGACATACCCATGGCATTGATGGGATAGGCCGCGGTTCCGAGCGAGTTTGTCCGGATCGCCTCGACCGGGTAAAACTCGCACGACGGGACCTGCTTCAAGGCGGCCGCGTGAAACACGAAATCGACCCCTACCAGCGCCTCTTCGAGGCTGTCGATGTTCCTGACGTCGCCGATGTAGAACTTGAGGCGAGCATCCCGGTACTCGTGGCGCATGTCATCCTGCTTCTTTTCGTCGCGCGAAAAGATGCGGATCTGGCCGATGTCGCTTTTCAGAAACCGGCGAAGCACCGCGTTTCCAAAACTGCCGGTG
>JAKJAE010000044.1 GCA_022707665.1 Chloroflexota bacterium | reverse complement strand
AGTTGGACAAGACTCATCACCCCTTCAATCCTGTGGTCGAGATACCCTCGGTGAACTGGCGTTGTGTAAGGAAGTACAGGATCAGGATAGGGATGGTCGTGATCACCGAACCTGCCATCGTCAACTGTGTCTCAGCCGCGGCCTCGCGGATGAAACCGGAGAGTCCGACCGTGATTGGCCGCCACCGCGCCGTGCTGGTGACGATCAGGGGCCATTGCAGTTGGTTCCAGGCCCAGATCGTGTTGAAAACGACGACCGACATGAGCGGTGCCTTGGAGAGCGGCGCGACGATCCTGGTAAGGAAGCGCAAGTGCCCTGCGCCGTCGATCAGAGCCGCCTCGTAGAGCTCATCGGGGATCTGGGCAAAGAACTGCCGTAGGAGGAAAACGCTGAAGGCATTGACCATAAACGGAATCGTCAGTGCGGTCCAGTTATCGTACCAGGCATTGACCATCCCGAAGTTCTGCTTGAAGAAATCCTCCAGGCCCACAATGATCAGGTAGTTGGGGATAAGGGTCACCGCGCCCGGGATCATGTACGTCGCCAGATAGAGACCAAAGATCACGTTCTTGAGCGGGAAGTTCATCCGGGCGAAGGCATAGGCAGCCAGTGCGCCGGTCACGACGACACCGACCACGGTGAGGATCGTGGTGATGGCGCTGTTACGCATGTAGAGGCTGAAGTCAGCCTCGTCCCACGCTTCCAGATAGTTGTGGAACAACATCCGGCTGACATTCCAGTGCTCTTTCACAACGAAGTGGTCGGGGTCAGGATCGACCACCCTGAAATGGGGTCCCCACCGTCCCCGGTCAGCGGCATAGTAGTTGGGACCACCCGACTCATGCTCATTGATGCGCGAGGTGAATTGCTGGATCACGCGGCTGTTGAGGGTCAGATAGAACGTGTCGTAGTTGACAAGCTCATCATGGGTGGTGTCGATAGCGAGGATCTGAACCTCGAGAGGGAGTGACTCTCCCTGAGCTGCAACCTGATCAGCAATAAACGGGGTAACCTCATCGACCAGGAGCGTGCCTTCCAGGGCCGGGTTGTCGGACCGGGGCACATTGCGCCAGCCTTCGGCGGGCTGCATGTCCACAACGACATCCTTGGCTGCCGGCCGCCCGAGATACGGCGCCAGCGTTAGACCCACAGGCCAGAAACGCCGCGCACCGTGCTCGCCGTACGTCTTGAACGACGTCTGGATCATGAAGACAAAGGGGATGATGGCAATCACGGCACCGATTCCCAGGATCAGATAGAGACTCCCCTGGGAGAGCAACCGACGCGCCTTGTAGGAGCCAGTCTGGGCGCGTGAGGTCGATGTGTTAGCCATAGAAGACCCTCCCTTCCGACGCCCGGTTCTGGATCCAGGTAAGGCTCAACATGACGCCTGTGAGGATAAAGGCTAACGCCGAAGCATATCCAAAGCGGTGCCCCTCCCAGAAGTGCTTCCAGATCAGCATACTGGCAACCATCGTCGTCCCGTTGGGCGCCCCGACGGGCCCGGCGACACCGGTCATCACGTAGATGTGGTTAAAGGCCCGGAAGGTACCGAGCACCCCCATCATCACCAGGAAGTACGTGGTCGGTGACACCAGGGGGATCGTGATCCTGCGCAGCACTTGCCAGCGATTCGCGCCGTCGATATCGGCGGCCTCGTAGAGTGCGCGAGGAATGTTGCCCAACCCGGCGAGGTAGATCACAGCGTTATAGCCCACGTAGGTCCAGATATTGTAAACCATGACCGCGACCAGCGCCAAGCTAGGCCCGCCCAACCAGGAGGGAACTTCCCAGCCAAACAACCCACCCAGATAGGTATTGATGCCGGTGGGACTGAACAACCAGCGCGGGAGGTCCTTCTCGGCGAGGCCCAGGCTCATCAAGAACTGGTTGATCTGACCCTTGGTGGGGTCGAAGATCGACTGCCAGACGGCTGCGGAGGCGACCGTGACCGTCACGTAGGGCAGGAAATAGATGATGCGCCAGATCGTCCGGCCCTTGATGTTCTGGAAGAGCACGAACGCCAGGATGAAGGAGAGCGCGATCTGGAAAGGCACAGTCCCTATAGAGTACATAAACGTGAGCCACAACGAGTTGAATAGGTCCTTATCCCCGTCTGCGAGCATCCTCGGCAACCCAAGGAACAGTCCCATTCCCCCTACGATCAACAGCACCCCGAACCCGAGCCTCAGGATCAGCTCGCGCGTCGGTGTCTCTGCCTGAATCTTGCGCCAGACCATCCACGAGGCGCCCAGACAGATGAGCCCCCCGACCACGTAGAGGATATCGAGAGGTGTGCCCAAGGCCTTGGTATAGTTCTCCAGCCCCACGAAAGGCCCCTTACGAATCCGCCAACTGTGCAGGCTGATGTAGAGCGCATACCCAATGGGGATGAGGTTGAACGCCAGAAGGAGAAATGTCCCGGGCAACAGGAAGAGATAAGCCTCCGCGGCCTCGCGAACATGGCGGAAGGTACGACGGTCATACCAGGGGACTTCACGCACTGGTTGTTGCGATGCTGTCATATCGCTCTCCTTGAGGGGGCTGGACACTCCGCGCCGATGAGCAAGATTATGCATCCAAATGTCCTGGTGAAAAAGGTCACCGGGCCGGTTATCCCGCCCGGGAGACGCACCACGCCTCTGACTCCACCTCGGCAAGCGCCACCGGTGTCGCGAGGGCCGAAGAGAGGGCCGCCGAGCCAACGCCATCCAACGAAAGCCCGTCCGGGCCGCGAAAGACCTCACCTGGCACCACGACCACATCGCCCAGATCGCGCCCTTCAAGCGCCGCCGCAATATCCTCTACGGTGAGCAACCCGGCTACTGTGACGGTCTCGCCGAAGAACCGATTGGTCACGGGAACGACCTCAACCCTCACCCCGGCCCCCACAAGGCGGCGCGCGAATCCCACCAGCGTGGGACCAAAAAGGGCACCGGTCACCCAGGTCTGGCGTGGTCCTAGTGGCAGCAGTTGCGCACACAGGCCTTCGAAGGTATCGGTGAATCGTCGCACCATGCCGACACCGTTCTCGATCAACGCCGGAAGCAGTTGATCGTAGGCATCCACGTCAGGCAGCGGCACGCCCGATCTCAGGAACCACTCATCCGATGGATAGACGAACCCCACACCCAGCTCCCCACGCAACCGATCCTGCCACGCCAACACAGCTTCAAGGACGGTTGTCGCCTCTGCGTCCGTGTAGATACGCAAGTCGGGCGCATGCCACCGGGTCAGGCCCACGGGCACAACGGTAACGTCGCGCACCGCCGGATAGAGCGCCGCAAGATCGGTGATCGTGCGGTCCAGATGAGCGCCGTCGTTACGCCCGGGCACCAGGACTGCCTGTGTGTGAACTTCGATCCCCATCTCGGCAAGGCGGCGGAGCTGATCGAGGATCTGTCCGGCTCCGGGGTTGCGCATCAGGTCGATCCGCACTGCGGGATCTGTCGCATGGACCGAGATGTACAGTGGGCTGAGGTATTGATCCTCGATCCTCTCCCAATCCGTCGAACCAAGGTTGGTGAGCGTGATGTAGTTACCGTGGAGGAAGGAGAGGCGGTAGTCGTCGTCTTTGATGTACAGCGGCTTGCGCAGTCCGGGCCGCATCTGCCGGACAAAGCAGAACTCACACCGGTTGCGGCAGACGCGCGGATCACCATCGAAGAGATCCTGCGCGAACGAAAGCCCCAGAGGCTCTCCATACCGGCGCCGAACGGTACACGTGTGCCGCGTCCCTTCGCGCTCGTAGCACAGCGCGAGCTCTGGGTCGCTTGCAAAGATCTGGACGTCGATCACGTCGCGCAACGGATGGTCGTTCACAGAAACGAGAGAGTCTCCCGGTCTGAGCCCACAGCGCCCGCCAGCGCTCTTGCTCGCGACCTCCGTCACCAATCCAACAGATTCTGTCATTCCCGGTCCAACATTATGTCACTGCAGACACAAGGCACCGCGGTTCTTATCTCAGTCTAGTGAAAGCCCCAGAAGACAGAGAGCCCCATGAGCACGGAGACCCGCCACAACTGCCTGCCGTACGAAGCTGAGTATACACCCCAATGAGAGGGAACGCCTGTTAACGTGATGTTAAGAAGGCTCACTCCCACTCAATGGTGGCAGGAGGTTTGCTACTCACGTCATACACCACGCGATTGACATCAGCCACTTCGTTGACAATGCGGTTCGCGACACGACCCAAAAGCTCGTAGGGCAACCTTGCCCAGTCCGCCGTCATGAAGTCCTCGGTAGTGACGGCGCGAAGCGACACGACGTTCGCATAGGTGCGCCCATCCCCCATAACGCCGACGCTGCGCACAGGCAGCAGGACGGCGAAGGCCTGGGCAATGCCGCGGTAGAGCCCGGCATCCCACAGCTCGTCAAGGAAGATGGCGTCGGCAGCCTGCAGCGTGGCGACGCGCTCGCGCGTGACCTCACCAAGGATCCGAACAGCCAGGCCGGGTCCCGGGAACGGATGTCGCCAGACGAGCTTCTCCGGCAGCCCCAGGGCCAGCCCCACCTGCCTGACCTCATCCTTGAAGAGGCTCCGCAGCGGTTCGACCAACCGCAGATCCATATCCTCGGGCAGACCGCCGACGTTGTGGTGGGACTTGATCCTGTGCGCCGTGGCACTTCCTGCGCTCTCGATCACGTCAGGATAGATCGTACCCTGGCCCAGGAACTTGGCGTCGTTGAGCCGGCGGGCCTCGGCCTCGAATACGCGGATGAACTGCTCACCGATGATCCGGCGCTTCTCCTCGGGATCGACGACGCCCGCCAACGCAGCGAGGAACCGCGTGGAGGCATCGACCATGACGAGCCGCATCCCTAACGCCTCATTGAACGTCTCGGCGACCTGGTGCCCCTCATCGCGGCGCATCAGCCCGGTATCGACGAAAATGCAGGTGAGCTGATCGCCTACCGCCCGGTGGATCAGGGTGGCGACGACGGCACTGTCGACGCCGCCGCTTAGCCCAAGGACCACGTGCCCATCGCCGACCTGCGCCCGAATGTCGGCCACAGCCTGCTCGATGAACGCTCCGGGCGTCCAGGATCCCTGGCAGCCACAGATGTCATAGAGGAAGCGATGCAAGATCTCGACGCCCTGTGGTGTATGGTGCACCTCGGGATGGAACTGGGTGCCATAGAGGCGCCGGACATCGTCGCCAATCGCGGCAACGATGCCGTTCTCACTGCGAGCAAGCACAGCCAGCCCGTCGGGAACGGCAACGACACGGTCCCCATGGCTCATCCAGACAGCCAACGTGTCGGCGAGCCCTCCAAAGAGCAGGGCATCCTGGCGCTCGATATGCACCTTCGCGGGGCCATACTCGCGCGCCGTGCCCCGGGCGACCTGTCCTCCCAGGCGCTGAGCGAGCAGCTGCATGCCATAGCAAATGCCCAACACCGGAACCTTAGCCTCGATAACGATCTCGGGCAGCGTGGGCGCGCCCTCATCATAGACGCTGTTGGGGCCTCCGGAGAGGATGATGCCGGCAGGTGAAAGGGCCGCGACGCGCGCGGGATCGACATCCCAGGGGAGGATCTCGGCGTAGACGTGCTGCTCACGCACACGCCGGGCGATCAGCTGCGTGTACTGCGAGCCATAATCCAGGATAACGATGGTTTCGTAGCTCGACATTGACAGGGACCTCAGTTGCCGAAGACGATCGTGCCGTCGCTGCGCATCTCGTCGATGATCACCAGCGAGACGATGGGGACATCCAGGTCCCGCAACACCTCGCGCCCTCTCTCGAACGACTTCTCGACGAGGGTGCCCACACCAACGAGGGTGGCATCGGCGGCCCGGACGATGCGCGCCATGGCGGCGATCGTCTGCCCCGTGGCGAGAAAGTCGTCGATGATCAGCACGCGGTCACCCGGGTGCAAGAACTCGGGAGAGACCATAAGCGAGACCTCGCCGCCCTTGGTGTGCGAGGGTGCAAACTGCACGAAGACAGGGTCGGTCATCGTAACCGGCTTGTGCTTGCGGGCATAGACGAGAGGCAGGCCCATAGCATAGGCCGTTGCCATCGCGGGAATGATTCCCGACACCTCCGCGGTGAGGACACGGGTAGGCTGTAGTGGACCGAATTGCCGGGCGAACTCTGCACCGGCCTCCAACATCAGGGTCGCATCGACCTGGTGGTTAATAACACTGTCGATCTTGAGGATACCCTGTCCAAGGTTCTTGCCCTCTTGACGGATCCTGGCTTTGAGATTTTCCATCTCCTCCGTTCCCCTCCTTGACCCAAGCGTACCCTGGCCATGATAGCACAGATCGCGGATTGGGCATTCTGGCACGCGACCGGGGGATCGATTGCATCGGGGGTGAAGCGTGATACTATGGCTTTTCCGTTTCAGGAGGTATCCGTTGACGAAACCGCAATCAGGACCGGAAAGCTATGGCTGAACGACCGGAAGAACACCCGGCAGCGCCGCCCATCTGCAGCTATGAGGGCTCCCGCTATAGCACCGAGTTCTGGACCCAGGCGCGCAGCTATGAGGACGCCGTGGAGCGCGTGGCGCTCAAGGCTATGCTGCCGCCCAGCGGAGGAACGCTCTTGGAGATCGGCGCCGGCTTCGGGCGGCTGGCCGAACTCTATACCGGGTACGACACGGTCGTGCTGCTCGACTTTGCCCATACGCAGCTCGCGCAGGCCGTGGCACGGCTCGGAGAAGGCAGCTCGGACGGCAATCCGCGTTTTATCTATGTGCAGGCCAACTTCTACCATCTGCCGTTTGTCGCCGGGCGATTCGATGCGGTCACGATGATCCGCACATTGCACCATGCGACCGATGCACCGGCAGTCCTGCGCGGGGTGTCGGACGTTCTGGGACCCGCGGGGACGTTCATCCTCGAATTCGCCAGCAAGCGCAACCTCAAAGCGGTCGCCCGTTATCTGCTCCGGCGCCAACCATGGTCCCCGTTCGACCCGGAGCCGGTGGAGTTTGTCGACCTGAACTTTGACTTCCACCCGCGCTGGATGTGGGAGCAGCTCGCTCGTGTAGGGCTGCGCCGCGATGGCGTGCGCACGGTCTCCCACTTCCGGATCGGGGCCCTCAAACGCCTGGTACCGACGCGGATTCTCGTGGGCCTCGACGCGGCAGCCCAGGTGACCGGACCGCTCTGGCAGCTCAGCCCGAGCGTCTTTGTCAGATCAGTTGCTGCCGCCGACAAGCCAGTGCCGACGGAGGGGAGCTTCTTTGCATGCCCGGCCTGTGGTGCTGCACTGGGCGCCCCACCCGAGACACAGTTCCACTGTGAATGTGGCCACAAGTGGGCGCAGAAGGACGGCATCTACGACTTCCGCTATCCTGAGCCGTAACGCCCCCACGCGAGCCGCCTACCCGGCCAGAGGTGCCGGACCCGTATGCAGTGGGTAAGGGACTTCCAACCCGATCCTGAACGCCAACGACTGGTGCGCGGCGCTTTGTGGATCACGCTGCTGGGCAACATCGGCCTGGCGCTGGGAAAGGCAATCGCTGCACGCCTCTCCGGCAGTGTGGCGCTCTACGCCGACGCGGCCAATTCCATCTCCGATGTGCTCTACTCGCTCCTCATCGTCCTGGGCCTATGGATAGCTCAGCGCCCCCCGGACCTGAGCCACCCGCAGGGGCACAGCCGCTTCGAGCCCCTCGCTGGCCTGGTGGTGGCCGCCGCGATGACGGTAGCGGGATATGAAGCCGGGCGGGCAGCCATCGAGCGCCTGATCGCCGGTGGTATCGAGCTCTCACTGGGCTGGCCCACGGCTGCCCTGCTGCTAAGCGCCACGATCAAAGCCGGTATGTATGCCGCGATCCACCGGATTGCCGGTATGACCTCGAGCTCAACGCTCGATGCGGCTGCGAAGGACAACCTCGCCGACGTCCTTACCTCGACCGCCGCCTTTCTCGGCATCCTGGGAGCTCACTTCATCCACCCGCTGGCGGATGCCATCGGCGGTATCCTGGTAGCCGCCTGGATCTTCAAGTCGGCGTGGGAGGTCTGGCAGGAGAACTTGAGCTATCTCAGTGGAGGCGGTGCCCCGGCGGAGTTGCGTGCTGCCATTGCCGAGGCCGCCCAGGGCGTTGATGGCGTCACCCTGGTGCACCAGGTCATCACGGAACACGTCGGCCCGGATCTGGTGGCTGACCTCCACGTCAATGTAGATGGCAACATGACGGTCTTCGAGGCACACACGATCTCGGACGAGGTGCGGGCACGGGTTGAGCAGTTGCCGGGCATTGACCGCGCCTACGTGCACATCGAACCGTGTGAGACTGTGCCGCGGCGAGAATAGTGAGAATCGCTGATTGCGCTGAGGGAGATGATTGCGCTGGCCCTAAATCTGCCACGCGTGTGGCACACCTGCCATCATGCCCACCGCTATCGCATTATGCTGTCGCGGGCGTGGTCCGTTTCCCTTCGCAAGGTTTCTGCACCTTGCGAAGGGTTCTGACGCCGCGTTCTGACGCCGCGTTCCGACGCCGCGTTCTGACGCCGCGTTCCGACGCACGCATTCTGTCGTGCGGGCACGAAATGCGATAGCCCTGGGGTGCATTTCATCTTGGGGGCAAAATGAAGACTGCCGTCTTGCCTACGCTGTGCAGAACGCCCATCCAGGTGCCAGGGACGCTGTCAGTGCCGGGGACCGCGGAAAGTCCCCGGCACTTTCCGGGCGGAGATGCTGCGCAAAGGCCGCGAGCGTGCGTCAGGGGCTGAGGGAACAGGCTGTCTGCCCCCATCCTGAAATGCACCCACGACCGGCGAGTAGTTGACATTCGCACGCAACAGAGTATACTTAAGAGTTGATCGCTATGCGTGAGGCCTCGCGTGTATTTGAGCGAGGCCTTTTTTTGCGCCGAACACCCGATGTGATGGCGCACAGACTGACCAGCAGCGCCCTGCAATGCAGTGCGACTGCCGGGAATGGATCTGATGGAACTATAGGAGTAATAAACCGTGGCCAGGAAAGAAGCACCAATCTCTGACGTAAGAATCATTGGCATCTTTGCCCATGTAGATGCCGGCAAGACGACCACGTCTGAGGCCATTCTATACCACACCGGCCGGATCCACCGGGCCGGGGACATTGATGAGGGTAGCACACAGCTTGACTGGATGGACCAGGAGCGGGAGCGTGGCATCACGATTATGTCGGCAGCGACAGCGTGCCACTGGCGCGACCACCGCATTAACCTGATCGACACGCCAGGGCACATCGACTTCACCGCTGAGGTAGTCAGGTCCATTCGCGTGATCGACGGCGCAGTCATGGTACTGTGCGGTGTAGGTGGGGTTGAACCCCAGACCGAGTCAGTCTGGAACCTCGCCAACCGTGAAAAACTGGCACGGCTGATCTACATCAACAAGCTAGACAGAGTTGGTGCTGATTTCGGGCGAGTCGTCGATGAGGTCCGCGAGCGCTTGACAGTCCGCGCGACTCCCCTTCAGCTCCCCTTGGGAGCCGAAGACACATTCCGTGGTGTTATCGATCTCCTGTCTGAGCAGGCCCTCATATGGCATGGCGCCGAAGACTCATATAGGGTGGAGTCCGTCCCTCCCGATATGGTTGAGGCTGTCCATACCGCCCGCGAGGCGCTGATCGATCGCATATGCGAGACCGATGACCTTCTCCTGATGCAGAGACTTGAGGGTGAGCTGCCTGATCTCGGCGCACTCAAGGCTGCACTGCGCAGCGCGACAATCACTGGTGAGATTGTCCCGGTGCTGTGTGGCGTCTCAAAGCGACGCATCGGGATACCTCTACTTCTGGATGCCGTGGTGGACTACCTCCCCTCGCCCCAGGACGTCGAGGTAACCACGGGTGCCAGACCCGGAGACGAGCAGACGGTTCTAGAACGTCCTAGCACCTTCGATGCCCCTTTCTGCGCCTCAGCGTTCAAGATCATGGTCGACCCGTACGTTGGTCACCTTACCTGGGTGCGTGTGATCTCAGGAAAACTCAATGCTGGCGAGTCCATCTACAACTCTCGAACGGGCGAAGTAGAGCGTGTTGGCAGGATCTACCGAATGCACGCCGATAGGCGAGAACAGGCCGAGTGGATGGGCGCCAGTGACGTGGTTGCCCTGGTAGGGATGAAATCCGCTATGACCGGTGACACGCTGTGCGACCCAGGCGACCCAATCATCCTCGAGTCCTTCGAGTTCCCTGAACCGGTCATTGCAGTTGCACTCGCGCCCGCGTCGAATGGCGAACGCGACAAACTCCAGAGCGCAGTCCGTCGGCTGTGCGACGAGGATCCGACGTTGCTCTGGAAGGTAGCGTCCGATACAGGTGAGCTGATCGTGTCAGGAATGGGCGAGCTGCATCTTGAGATCGCCGTCGAGCGGCTGCGCCGGGAGTTCGGCCTCACACCGAAGGTCAGTTTGCCCCAGGTCTCCTATCGCGAAACGGTCCGGCGGCCAAGCCAGGTGACCACAACCTATCGCAAGCAGTCAGGTGGCCACGGCCACTTCGCTCGCGTAGAGCTTCGAGTGGAGCCTCTCGAGGACGGTGGGAACGGTGTTGTCTTCGAAAACGAGACAACGGGCGCGAGCCTGCCGCGGGAGTTCATCCGCCCTGTGGAGATGGGGGTCCGCCGCACGCTCGAGGAGGGTGTCATTGCGGGATACCCTGTGACCAACATCAAGGTCACGCTTGTGGACGGGAGTTACCATGAAGTTGACTCCTCAGCAATGGACTTCGAGATCGTCGGCAGTATGGCGGTCAAGGAAGCGATCCGCAAGGCAATGCCGGCACTGATGGAGCCCATCATGGACCTTGATATCAACGTGCCTGAAGAGCACCTGGGGGGTGTGGTCGCAGACGTTGGGCGCCGCCGCGGGCTAATGCACGACCTGCGCATTCGAGGTCACTATCGCACGATTGATGGTGAGGTCCCCCTGGCCGAGGCGCGAGGGTACGCCACGGACTTGCGCAGCCTGACCCAAGGTCGAGGAACCTTCAGCCTGGCGTTCAAGCGCTATGAAGTCTTGCCTGAGGAAATCGCCCAGGTGATCATCGAGGCGAACCGAGAGCGAGTGGCGCAGCGGGTTGTTGCCTGACCAGTGCCTAAGTGTCCAGCGCGACCGAGTTACTCGCCCCTGCTCGCGACTACACATGCGGCGTAGCCGCCATCAACGCGGGCGCCGATGCCGTCTACATCGGCGCGCCCAGCTTTGGCGCTCGTGCAAGGGCGGGCAATGCCCTTGAGGACATTGCCGCTCTTGTGCGCTACGCCCATCTGTACTGGGCCCGGGTCTATGTGACCGTCAATACGCTGCTCTACGACGCCGAGGTCCTGCAGGCCGTCGGTTTGATCGAGGAACTTTGTGCATTGGGTGTCGACGGCATCATCGTCCAGGATGTGGGCTTGCTTGAGTGCGACCTACCCCTGATCCCGCTGATTGCCAGCACCCAGATGCACAACTTCACGCCAGCGCGTGTCCGATTTCTCGAGCAACTTGGTTTCCACAGAGCCACCCTGGCCCGCGAACTGGCGCTCGACGAGATCCGCGCCATCCGTGCGGCCACGACAACCATTGAGCTCGAGTCGTTCGTACACGGCGCGCTTTGCGTGAGCTACAGCGGACAGTGCGCTATGAGCTATGCCGTCGGCGGGCGAAGTGGGAACCGGGGCGAGTGCGCTCAGCCCTGCCGCCGGCCCTACGATCTGGTCGATGGACGGGGTCGAGTACTCCAGCACAAGCGTCACCTCCTATCACTACGCGATATGAACCGCATCGCTGACCTTGGCCCGCTACTGGACGCCGGTATCACCTCGTTCAAGATCGAGGGACGTCTCAAGGACGCGACCTATGTGACCACTGTGGTGAGCGCATATCGACGAGCCCTCGACGATGTCCTTCTGCAACGGGCAAGCCAGGCACCGCCCGCTACTGCAGATGGGCCAAGACGTAGCTCCTCCGGCCGAAGCGAGTCACCTGTTGTGCCTGACATCAGCAAGGCATACAACCGCGGGTTCACGTCGTACTTCCTTCATGGGCGCGGCGAATCCCCTGGGACCATCGACACACCGAAAATGATAGGTGAGTATCTCAGCTCAGTCGTGGACGTCTCAGCCGAATCGTTTGTTGTCGATAGCAGAACGCAGGTGAGTAACGGCGATGGGCTGGCGTTCTTTGGCGTATCAGGGGAACTGACGGGAACCGTTGTGAACGGGTCCCGTCGCACCCGTCGGGGGCTTGAGATCACACCGAACTCCCTAAGCGGCATTGTCGCCGGCCAGGCGATCTACCACAATCGCAGCCACTCACAGAGCCACTCTACCTCGTGGACGACGCCGGGCACCGGTATCGACTGCACTTTCGCTACGCTGACTATCCCGACCGCTGCGGAATGGATATCTTCTACTGACAGTGGACACGTGAAGAGCCGGAGGCTGCCCCCTAGCCTCCGGCTCTCCAAAGGAGGAAATCTCACGTCGCGTAGGTCCCTGTTTGTACGATAATCCTAGCACAATCCCCACGGTCTATCCTGACGCTAACCTGACGATTGCCTAACAGATGGTGTCTATTGGGTACGCAATTCACTCCGGTGACCCAGTCCAGAGCACCCAGTTGTTGTGTCATCCACTTCCCTGTACAATCGACCCGAACGCTCCCAGACGCACTCACGCCTGCAGAAAACTTCTGAAGGAGGCACTATGCACTTCGAACACGTCGCTCTGAACGTCCCCGACCCCAAGGCAATGGCACGGTGGTATGTCGATCACTGTGCTATGCGCGTCATCCGTTATGTTGATGGTCCCTCGCAGACGCACTTCGTTTCTGACGCCACGGGCCGCGTCGTCTTCGAGCTCTACGCAAACGCGAAAGCGCCAATCCCGGATTACGCGCGTCAGGATCCTCTGGTGCTTCACGTGGCATTTGCCGTTGAGGATGTTGCGACCACGAAGGCACGTCTGATCGGTGCCGGCGCTACCGAGGTCTCC
>JAKJAE010000449.1 GCA_022707665.1 Chloroflexota bacterium | reverse complement strand
CTCGCAGGGCGAACTCGCATTCCCGATGACGATCGCGCTCAGCGCGGATCAGGCACTGCCGTCCGCCACACAGCTCGGCGCCGATGTCATACTGCCCGGTGAGGTCCACGCCGACGTCCCCTGGGTGCCGCTCAACGCCCTGACCACCGTGGGTACCCAGGTCTACCTCGACGTCCTGCGCGAGGGCAGCATCGAGCGGGTCCCCGTTCAACTGGGTATCACCACCGGCCAGCAGGCCGAGATCGTGAGTGGCGTCGCCATTGGAGACACCATCGTCTTCCCCTGACCGGGGCCGCGTCTGCTCCCTTGCGAGGGTTTCGCCGGCTTCTGAGCCGCCGGCTTCTGAGCCGCTCGTTCCGCCGCGCTCCCTCGCAAGGGTTCTGCTTGCCGCCCGCACCCACGCCCACCAGAACCCCTCGCAAGGTCCGGAAACCTTGCGAGGGAGGACGCTCTGCCCTTGCGAGGGTTTCTGCCGCGTTCCGACGCGCTCCCTCGCAAGGGTTCTGCCTCCCCCCGACACCTGCGCCCACCGGGACCCCTCGCAAGGTCCGGAAACCTTGCGAGGGCGGGATCTCTGCCCTTGCGAGGGGGCGGCATCGCGACCATGCGCCGCCTGACGCTGCTCCGCCGCCGCTGGCTTCTATGGGTCCTGATCGGGCTGGCCCTGGTGGGACTCCGCGCCAATCGCCTGATCGCCGCCGCCTGGAACAACGCCGCCGCGCGCACCCTCATCGCGGCGCAGATCGCGCCCGACCTCACCCCTGACGAACGCTACACCGCTCTCGTCGATGCTGGCAGCGCGCTTGCGCGAGCCCTGCGCTTCGACCGAACCTTCGCCAAGCCCTATACCAACCTTGGCGCCGTCTACACCGAGCTGGGCGACGCCGCCGCGGCCGCCCAGGCGCTCTCCGACGCCGTCCGGGCCGCGCCGCGCGATTGGCGGGCGCAGTTCTTCCTCGGCCAGGCCCTGGCGAGCCTGGGCCGCGAGACCGAAGCCCGCGCAGCCTGGCGGGCCGCCGGTGCCTCACCCTACTTCGCCAATCGCGCCGACGACCTGCGCGGCTCCGACCCCGA
>JAKJAE010000448.1 GCA_022707665.1 Chloroflexota bacterium | reverse complement strand
CCATAGTCGTCGCGGTAGAACTGCCAGGCCTGCTTTTCCTCCAGGTCGTCGTGCAGCAGGCAGTGGCAGGTGGCCAGGGCGCCGCGGACGACGTCCACCGAGGTGATGGAAAAGTGCAGGCCCGGCGCCTCGGCCGGCAGGCCCAGCTCCTGCACCAGCTCGGCCAGGTGGCGGTGGCCCACGGGGGCATAGGTGCGGATGACGCCCGCCCGCTCGGGATGGTGCCCGGCGGGGCTGGGGTCGTGCCCCCCCTCCGACGAGCCGACCTTGACCTCCACCACCGCCTCGCGCACCAGCCCGCGCCTGTAGAGGGGCCACAGGGCCAGGAGGGTGACGATGGCGTTGCAGCCGGTGCCGCTTGCGTAGCGGGCGCCGGCCAGCTCCGCCCGGTGCAGCTCGGGCGCGCCGTAGACAAAGCGGGCCAGCCACTCGGGCGCCGGGTGCTCGGCGCCGTACCAGCGGCGGTAGGCCGCCGCGTCGCGCAGCCGAAAGTCGGCCGACAGGTCCACGATGCGCTCCGCCATGCCCGCCAGGGCCTCGATGCGGGCCATGGCCTTGCCGTGGGGCAGCGCCAGGAACAACAGGTCACAGGGCGCCAGGTCGGCCAGGGGCGTGAAACGCAGGTCCGTGTGCCCCCGCAGGTTGGGGTGCACAAAGTGGGCATACTGCCCCGCGTACGTCTCCGACGTGATCTGCGCCACCTCGACCTGGGGATGCCCCAGCAGCAGGCGCAGCAGCTCTCCGCCCGCATACCCCGACGCGCCAACAATCGCTGCTCGAATCATGCCTTCTCCTCCGCAACCTTGAGCACATAGTCGATGATTTTGCCCGGGATGTCCACCTGGCACACCTGGATCGACGAGTGAAACTCGGGCGTGTGGTTGACTTCGTTCACCAGAATGCGCCCATCGTCCGTTTCGATCAGGTCGATCGCCAGCACACCGCCGCCAAGCGCCCGGGCTGCCTTCAGCGACAGGTCGCCGATCTCGCCCGTGATGGGGCACACCGTCGCCTCGCCGCCGCGCGCCGTGTTGGTGATCCAGTGCGGCGAGTAGCGGTAGATGGCAGCCAACGTGCGCTGCCCGGCCACGAAGCTGCGGATATCGCGCCCCGGCTTCTCGATGTACTCTTGGATATAGAAGATCGAATGCTGGTATCCG
>JAKJAE010000447.1 GCA_022707665.1 Chloroflexota bacterium | reverse complement strand
GGGGCCGGTGGGCGTGATGATGAGCGGTGGGCTGGACTCGACCTCGGTGGCTGCAACCGCGGCGATGTTCCTGCGGGAGCGGGGGGAGCGCCTGCAGGCGTATACCTCCGTGCCGATCTACGATACGACGCCCTACGTGCCCAAGGGCTGGATCGGGAACGAATGGCCCCTGGCGAAGGCGACCGCAGACTATGTGGGCAACATCGATCTGCACGCGGTGACCGCGGAGGATATCACGCCGCTGGAGGGGGTGCGCGAGGCGCTGCGGATACATCAGGAGCCGATTCACGCAGCGGCGAACGCATATTGGATTCTCGCTCTTCAGCGGATGGCTCGGGTGGGCGGAACTAGAGTGCTCCTTACGGGGCAAGGAGGGAATCTCACCGTATCGTGGCCAGGGCCGTCGCACGGGCATGTGTCGATCAAGGCACGGGTGAGGCGCGCTTTAAGCGCGATGGTGCCGCCGCATTGGTTCCGCATGATGTTGCGACGCTGGCCCGCCTCACGTCCAGGGTGGCGGGGTGAGATGATACTAAGGCCGGACCTGGTCGTTGCCCTCGGATCGGTCGGTCGGTCAGCCGGGGAACTGCGTCATTCTGAGCTAGCTTCGCAATCTGCTGGTAGCTTGAGTGTGCGTCTCCGGTCACTAAGGCCAGGTCAGCACGCGATCGGGGCTTCGTGGGATGAGAAAGGTGCTGCACATGCGCAAGCGGTGCGTGATCCGACGTTTGACGTAAGGGTGCTGGCGTACTGCCTCGGTTTGCCTGAGCGGTGCTACATCGAAGGCGAATCAGGTCAGGCTCGCTGGCTAATACGTGCTGCGATGGCAGGTAGGATACCCGAGGTTGTTCGGCTCGAACAGCACCGTGGTGTCTGCTGTGCGCTATGTTGATGCAGCGGCGTTGCTTGGCTTGTGGAACCGCCTGATGGGTGAGGACTGTGCTGCTAGGTCACTTCCCCGAGCAGCAGCGCTACTGCGTGGCATTATGGCAGAGGCATTCGCGACTGGTGCAGTTTGCGGACGTGTGACATAGGCGTGGACCGCCTGAGCACGGGCCTGAGGCATAGGAGAGTCGCGGGACGCTGCCCTAAGAGATGCTGGGTCACTAGAGTCGGAGGCTATGCCGATTCGGTCTCCAGGCTATCTGTGAGTAGAGGCACGTGGGGCAGGTCAATCGCATATCGCCGTCGTCGGTGTATACGGCTTCCCTTCGCAAGGTTTCTGCACCTTGTGAAGGATCCCGGGGCTATTGCAGTTGGGCGTCCGCGACCCTTGCGAGGGTGGGTGTCAGAGCGCGGGAAACCTTTGGAAGGACAGCGACTGTGTTTGGTATTCTGTCGTTCTGGTACGATATGTGATGGCCCT
>JAKJAE010000446.1:276-1404 GCA_022707665.1 Chloroflexota bacterium | reverse complement strand
CCCGGATGGGCGAAGTGCAACTTCGCCCTACGGCAGCCGTGCGAGCCCACAGTCCTGCGGAAAAGTGACGCCCACCCGCCCTTGCGCATGGGGTTGCATCGGCGGCCTTCGTGCGTTATAATGACTTAGGTGTCACTGTGGTAGCGGTGACGCGCTTCTTACCACAATCGACGGTTTGACGACAAGGGGGAGCGATGAGCAATCCGAAACCAGAGCTTCGAGCAGACGAGGCAAGCGAGTGGAAGCGCCCGACGCTGAGTCGGATTCAGCTTGACCAGACAGCGGGCAAGGTCGGTTCGTACGATGATGGTGATCTACCGGACACGACGCAGACGCCTCCGGGCTCCTAGCAATCAGCCTACCCGTGTGTGTCGATGTACGGGGCCGCGTATGTGAGCTGGACAGATTGCTTCAGACGGGCTCGGGTCCATCGGTGCTATAGGACCAGTTCTCAGCTTTCGTGACTTCTGGCGGTGTGTTCAGGAATGGCCCGCTCGCGGATAACTTGGCAGAACCAGTAACCGTGAGGTCGTTCTGGCAAGCGAGCATTGGCGAGTTACTCTTGGACTTGCCAGGCATAGCGCATTACCTCGTCAGCTCGGGCGACGCGATCGTATGCTCACCAACGCCGGGATCGGATCCAGCGCTGGTGAGCTCTGCTACTCTGGGTTTGCCGTTGGCCGCACTATACGTACAGCGCCATTGGCTGGTGCTGGAGGCGTCTGCGGTTGGTACCTCTTGCGGGGCGGTTGTGTTTGTTGGCGGCGCATGCACCGGCAAGTCCTCTCTGGCACTCGCCTGCTCGCTCCAGGGGCTTCCCCTGCTGGCAGACGGCGTAGCCCTACTGAACCTGGAATCGAGCGGAACGGTGCTGCCAATCCCCAGCCCCATCGAGGTAGCTCACGATGTGCTGGATGCTCTTTCTGTTCCTTCCGAACGCAGACGCCTCGCGCGCGCGGGAGTGCCGCGGCTCCAGGTCTCTGATGTGGTGTGGGCTGGCAACCCTATGCCAGTGTATGCCATAGTTGTGCTGGGGCACAAGCGGAGTGGGTGGCCGGATGTCGCCGCTATTGAGGGGCGTAACCGCGTACTGTCAGTCCTGGCTCGGTCGTTCAACCGCATCCTCGT
>JAKJAE010000446.1:0-266 GCA_022707665.1 Chloroflexota bacterium | reverse complement strand
CGATACAGCTGGCTACAGCCTTGGCTGTGGTGCGTGAGGCACTTGGTCTTGGTTAAAGCGCACACTTTCTCCGCGTACGGGTTAGTGCTGTCGATGCCGGTCCGCGCGTGTGCACTTCGAGCGGCGGCTCCTGGGACGCCCGCTGATGTTACCGTTGTTTACGGCGATGTGCCTGCGCAGCTGTCCAATCCCCAGGGCTCAGAGGATCTGGTGGATCGCGGGTGGCACCAGGAGTCAGATCCGGAGGGTCGGGTGCTGTGGACAAC
>JAKJAE010000445.1 GCA_022707665.1 Chloroflexota bacterium | reverse complement strand
CATTCTGATCAACCTCGTTACGCTGGCCATCCTGCTAGGACTGGCGTGGCGGACCTTCCCCGCGCTGCACAAGCCTCCGCAAGATGACGTCCCTACGCGATCAGCCCAGGCGCGCCTGTTGCGCCGCGAGATGATTGGGGCCTCGTGGCCACTGATGCTCAACCATCTTCTGGCCACGCTTTTCTACACCGTTGACATCTTCCTGATGGAACCGATTCTGGGACCTGAAGCGGTGGGCTTCTACAGCATCGGCGGCAAGCTGGTTGACGCTATGATGGTCATCCCCTCGATGTTCACTATGGCGCTCTTCCCCGTGGTCTCGCGACAGGCTCAGGGCGACCGTGCCGGTATGGTCCGTTTCTATCGTCTGGGAGCCAAGATGCTGTTTGTCATCGCACTGCCCCTGGCGATCATCTCGACCATCCTTGCGCGAGAGATGGTCTTGCTCCTGGGTGGCACCGCCTACATTCCCGGTAGTGTTCGGTCGTTGCAGATCATGGTCTGGCTGATGCCCATTAGCTGGATCAATGGAATCACACAGTACGTTCTCATTGCCCTGGACAAGCAGCGCTATCTGACGCGGGCCTATACGGTCACGTTCGGGTTTGCCCTGGTCACGAACCTCATCGGTCAGTCTCTCTTTGGCTATGAAGCATCGGCCGTAGTGCACATCCTCTCTGAGCTGGTCCTTCTCGTTCCCTTTGCGATCGGCGTGCGGCGATATCTTGGCGATGTTGGGTGGCGTGAAGTCGTGGGCAAGCCCATTGTTGCTGCTGCTGCGGCGGGCATCCCCGCGATTGTCATCACCAGGCTCGTTGGTACCGGTGCGGGGGCGGTCACGACGGCGATTGTGTACGCGCTGTTGGTGTGGCGTGTAGGCGCGTTCTCGCTGGAGGAACGCGCCGTCCTGGCGCCGTTGCTGCGGCGCTCAAATGCGGCGGGTGGCCAGTAGGCGGGACCTTGGTGATGGAAGGGCAGCCTCGAAAGGCCAACGCGGTATAATGTGTTGAACCGGCGCACCCGCGGGGAGTACCCCAGCCCCGACTGACAGATGGGGCAAGACCTGGTGCATCCCTTTGATCGATGCCCATCTCTGGGATGCATCGCCGAAGCACAGAGGAGTGAACGCGCATGGAAATCACGCAGCTCGAGCAGATGATCCGCTGGCTGGATGAGGAGCGTAAGCGCGACAAGACCGCGATCGCGACACTACAGGAGCGGCTGGAGCAGCAGATGCAGGTGATCCAATCTCAGGCTACGGAGATCGAACACCTGCGCCAGGACCTTACGACGGTGGAGACAGACCTCCGGCGCACCGACGCCTATCCGGGGATGGTCGAGACCACCCAACGCGACCTCAGTGGCACGATTGAGGCGCTCAAAGCCCAGACCCGGCGCGAGAAGCTGGAGTCCGATCAATCACGGCGG
>JAKJAE010000444.1 GCA_022707665.1 Chloroflexota bacterium | reverse complement strand
AAGTTCGCCCTACGCAGGGAGCGCCTGCCCAAGTCTGGCCGTGTTTGCCACTAATGATGCGGAAATCTGACGGACACTCCGCATACGCTTGTTTCTGGTCGGGACTGTGCTATACTTGTTACTGAACAAGCGATGAGGCTCGCTTGGAACCGAGAACCGCCGGACTTTGCCGGATGATAGCCTCTACCATCTCACATGGGGTAGAGGCTTTTTTTGTACACATCAGTCGGTATGAGGACTTCCCGCAGCAGGTTGCTTTCCTTCGTGACAGCAGCGCGTTCTGGTGCTAGCCCTGACGGAGGGACGCAGTGTGGGCCTGGCGCTGACCACATACGGCGCCTTACTGGACGCATCGAGGCTGACATCCCATGACCTACCAGAGCGTCCTGTTCCCTGACCCTAAGCGCCCCGCGCCGGCAGAGGAGACCCCGATGCCGGAGCACTTCCGCGACCTGAACCTCGACCAGATCGTCACTGCCGTGGTAGCCAAGCGGAGGGAGTACCATCTGGAGCCGTTTCTGTACACGCCCCTGACGGATTGTGACACCGTGCGCTATCGCCAGGACATCTTTCGGGATCTGGAGTCCGAGCCGCTGCTTGAGCGGATCGAAGCCTTCGCCGAGGCGATGCGCGTGATGCGTCGCTACGCCAACCTTTCCGACTCCCTGAGGTTCCGTTACCACCGGGAAGGGTGGTTCATGGAGGCCGCCGCCCAGTATTGTGAGGCCGTTGAGGGTCTTGTTCTGGCCCTGGATGCGGCTGATCTCGCATCATCAGGCCTGCAGACCTTTCGCGCCTATCTACACGCCTACACCGCATCGGCTGACTTCGTCGCTCTGCGGGCCGACGTTCGGCAGGTGCAGGCGGAGCTCGCGACGGTGCGCTACTGTGTGATCATCGATGGGTTGACGGTCACCGTGCGTCCCTACGCTGGCGAGGCCGACTACCGCGCTGAGGTCGAGGGAACGTTCGAGAGGTTCAAGCAGGGCGCTGTGAAAGACTACCGGGCCAACTTCCTGAACGTTGCCGGCATGAGCCATGTGGAGGCCGAGATCCTGGCACGTGTCGCCACCTTCTACCCCGCGATCTTCCAGTCCCTTCTCGATTTCTACGCCCGACACCGCGATTACCTCGATGACGGCGTTGCCCGTTTCGACCGCGAGATCCAGTTCTATATGGCCTACCGAAGGCACATTGCGACCTTCCAGGCCAGCGGGCTGTCATTCTGCTACCCGGAGGTGACCACCGAGACCAAGGAGGAGGCCGTCCACGACGCCTTCGATCTCGCCCTGGCGCGGAAGTGCCTCGCCGCCGGCGCAATGGTCGTGACGAACGACTATGGCCTGGGCGGACCCGAGCGTGCCTTTGTGGTGTCGGGGCCGAACCAGGGCGGCAAGACGACGTTCGCGCGCATGGTTGGGCAGTTGCACTATTTGGCTGGCCTCGGATGCCCGGTGCCGGGCAGCGCTGCGCAGCTCTTCCTCCCGGACCGCATCTTCGCGCATTTCGAACGGGAGGAGCACATCCAGAACCTGCGTGGGAAGCTTCAGGATGATCTCGTGCGCATCC
>JAKJAE010000443.1 GCA_022707665.1 Chloroflexota bacterium | reverse complement strand
AGCCAGGCACCGCCAGCACGAACCGAGTCCTGGCTGACGAGGCCTGGCAGCGTCATATCCATGGCCTTATGGATGCCGACCGGGCACGGGGTGCCTTCCACGATGCTGTTGACAAAGTCGAGCACCTCGAAGTAATCACCGCCGCCGTGACCAGCTCTGAGCGCGGCTTCGGGTGGATTGCGCCACATCTCGGGAAGATAGGCCTCTTCGAGGGTCTCCAGTTTCATCCACGTGTGCATGTCGGGGGCAAGATCCTCGAGCCAGATCTTGTTGGGTTCGAGGGCACTGCGTGCTGACTCGTAGCAGCCCTTGGTGCCCTGCAGGGCATAGTTGCTCATCGCATGGGGACGGTTGGAGAGCATATCAACGCGGATCTTGATCAAGCCATCTCTCGTCGTCTTGGCCAACATCACCACGCTGTCCTGGTTCTCATAGAAATCGCCGCGTGGATCCCGGTAATGATGGCCGCTCCCCTCACAGGCGACGCGGACGACACGGTCGTCCATCCACTGCAGCACCGGCCCGAGGCTGTGCGTGGGGTAGGTGATGCCGTCGATGCCTGTCTGCCAGCGGCGCCGCCATTTGGTGATCTCATTGAGGCCCTTTAGCTCGTGGAGGTACTCGCCCTCGGCATAGTAGACTTCGCCGAAGAGGCCACGCCGCACGAGCTCCTTTACGAGGACGTTGGACCTGCTGTAGGTGTAGTTCTCGGCCATCATATAGACGGCCTTGGAGGCCTTGGTGGCCTGGACGAGCGCGCGGCACTCCTCAATCGTCACCCCGGCCGTGACCTCACAGAGCACGTGAATGTCACGTTCCAGAGCCATGATCGCCTGAGATGCATGGAACTGCATCGGTGTGCCGATGACCACGGCATCGACCTCCGATTTGTCGAGCATCTTCTCGTAGTCCGTGTAGACCTCTTGGGCGCCCAGCTTCTGAGCGGCCTCTGCCAAGGCTTCTTCCTGGATGTCACAGATCGCGTGGATCTGCGTAGCGGGATGCGCATCGAACGCGGCGCGGAAACTCGCGCCGCGTCCGGCTGCGCCAACGATGCCGATCTTGAGGCTTGGACCTTGTGACATAGTGCGTTCTCCCGTGTAGTGGTATGGTAGACCTAGAGCGGAGTGTCGGGCAGCGTCGCCCTGACGACGCAAATGCCCTGGGATTCGATGGCAGCGACGGCTTCGTCCGGCAGATGGCGGTCTGTGATCAGAACGTCGACTACGTTCAGTGGCGCGACATGCGCCAGGCTGGCTTGACCCCACTTGCTGCTATCCGCGACGAGGATGACCTGCGTAGCGGCGCGGATCATGGCTTCTTTCACCTCAGCTTCTCCGATGTCGGGGTCAGTCAAACCTCTGGAAAGGTCATACCCTGCAGCACTGAGGAATACTTTGTCCGCGGACAGCCTGGCGAGCTCGCGGGTTACCAGGGGACCGACCGTGCATAGTTCTCCGTGTTTGAGGAGGCCCCCCAGGACGATAGTGGTGATCTGGGGGAATCTCGCAAGATCCTGGGCGATGGGCATCGCCGTCGTAATCACTGTCAGCGACTGCCTTGTACCGAGGTGCTGCACAATCTGATGGGTCGTGGTCCCTGCAT
>JAKJAE010000442.1 GCA_022707665.1 Chloroflexota bacterium | reverse complement strand
ACGCAAGTACCATCCCGACATGAACCCGGATGACCCGGGCGCCGAGGAGAAGTTCAAAGAGGTCAATGAGGCATACGAGGTTCTTTCGGACCCCGAGAAGCGCAAGCTCTTTGACCAGTTTGGCAGTGAATGGAAGGGATGGGAGCAACGCGGCGGTGCACCCGATGACTTCTGGCAACAGTGGGGCGCGGGCCAGGGGGGACGCGGGTACACCTATACGACGGGACCGGGGGATTTCGGCCAGGGTGGTTTCTCCGACTTCTTTCAGCAGCTCTTTGGAGGATTGGGAGCTGGAGGTGTCCGCGGCTACGGTCGTGACGCCGATGGTGGCCTGGGAGACCTGCTTGGCGGTGGTTTTGGCAGGCGGGGAGTCTCGCAGCCGCGCCAGGGGCGCAGCTACGACCAGCCCGTAGAGATCACACTCGAGGAAGCCTATGCCGGGACCAAGCGCCTATTCCAGATCGGCGATCAGCGGATCGAAGTGGCGATCCCTGCGGGTGCAAAGGCGGGGACGCGAGTCCGCGTTGCAGGCAAGGGGGCTCCAGGGCAGGCCGGCGGCCCCGCGGGCGACCTGTACCTGGTGATCGAGATAGCCCCGCATCCCCAGTTCGAGAGAGAGGGCGACGATCTGGTCGTGAAGGTGCGTGTGGATCTCTACACGGCCTTGCTCGGCGGCGAGATCCGAGTACCACTTCCCGATGGTCACTCCGTGATGCTAAGCATCCCGGCGGAGACGCAGAACGGAACGCGCTTTCGCTTGCGAGGTAAGGGGATGCCTATCCTGGGGCGTCGACCAACCGATCGCTCTGATGACAGGGGTGATCTCTTCGCAGTGGTCGAGGTGGCGCTTCCCGAGCGCCTGAGCAGCCGGGAGCGAGAGCTCATCGAGGAACTCCAGAAGCTGCGCCGATGAGAAAGTAAGAGGACACTATGTTTCGACGGATCTTGTTCGCACATAATGCTACACCTGCCGCAGAACGTGCGTTGATCTACCTCGAGCACCTTGCGCGACAGGAGGGGGCCGAGGTCATTGTACTCCATGTCTATCAGTCACCTGAGCGTTATCTCTCGACGTCGGGCTATGCTGCACTGGTGGAGCAGTTGGAGTCAGTTGCCCACGAGGTGGTTAGCGATACAGTAGAGTTGTTGCAGAGAGCTGGTATCACGGCGATGGGTGTTGTTGTCGCCGGGCAATCGACAGCCCGCGTGATCGTCGAGACGGCGCAAGACGAGGACGTGTCGCTCATCGTTCTGGGCACGCGAGGGCCGGCGAAGGTGACAGACCTGCTTCTGGGTGATGTGAGCACAGAGGTACTGCGTTACGCGCAGTGTCCGGTTTTCCTGGTACCGTAAACGCGCACCGATGTGCGCAGGAGTTGAGTATGAATACTAGGCGTTCAGGTAGGCACATCCTGGCGATTGTTGGCCTGCTCGTGGTCTTGTCGCTGGGTTGTCTGAGCGTACCAACAATGACGCGAGAGGGAACGCTCTCGGCTGATCCAACGGCTACTTCCGCTCCCCCAACGCCCGCTCCGACGGCGGCACCAATCGTGGTTGCGCCGCCCGGCGACGCGCTCCAAGACCTGCAGTCTCAGGTTGAGGCCGTCTATGCCGCCGCGGGTGATTCGGTGGTCAACATCGCAGTCACGGTCATCGCGTATGACTTCTTCTACAATGCTATGCCGCAAGAGGGTAGCGGGTCCGGATTCGTCTACG
>JAKJAE010000441.1 GCA_022707665.1 Chloroflexota bacterium | reverse complement strand
TGACTCTGGGATAGCCAAACCTGCCAGCACGCTTTTGGCTGAAGGTCGTCCTGCAGTAACGTCGGTGCTGTTGCTTTGCGAAGCGGACGTTAGTGCATCTGCGTAATATTGAACATGGATCTGATGAGTTGAGGCGGCCACATTATCAATGGCCTGACGATAGATCAACAGCTCTTCATCTCTGGCCCCGTAGAAAAGATGCACGGGGTGTCTCTGCTGGGGATCCAAGCTCAGAAGGTATGCTGTGAAAGCAGTAATGCCTGTCCCACCCGCGATCAGGGCAATGTCACGCTGGTCCTGAATGACAAAGTCCCCGTAAGGCATCTTGACCCATACCAACTGCCCCGCATAGATCTCGCGTTCCATTCGCCCTGTGAAGTGGCCCACAACGGAGTAGGAGATCGACAGTCTCTCTCGCTCAGCAGGTGAACTGGCAATCGAGAAGACCCGGGACTCAGGCCAGAAATCGCCAGGCTCGTAGGGATCGATCGCGAGATGTAAGAACTGCCCGGGACGGAACTTCGGAACCCGCTGCTCCGGTCGCATTTCCAGGGTATAGACACCGTGTCCATGATCGATGATCTGCGTGATCTCGCACCGGAGTTTTCTGGGAGTCACCATAGCTGTGGTGGGCTATGCTCCAGTACCCATAAACGCTGCAAATACCGTTCCAATATAGTCCAGATGTTCCTGTGTCAGGCCCGGATACACGCCGATGAAGAAGGTATGGTTCATCACGGTATCGGTGTTCTGCAGGTCGCCAACCACGCGGTGTTCGATGTCCAGGAAAGCGGGATGCCGCAGCAGGTTGCCGCTGAACAGATTCCGCGTCTCTATCCGATGCTGCTCCAAATACTGGGTTAGATCGTTGCGGGAGAATCCGGCATCTTCTCGGACCGTGATCGCGAACCCAAACCAGGATGGGTCCGCGTGAGAGGTGGCGTTGGGTAGCAGCAAACGATCCTCGTAGGGCTCAAGGAGCTCCAGAAGCTTCTGGAAGTTAGCCTTTCGTCTCCTAATAAAGCCATCCAATTTGCCAAGCTGCGCACAGCCGATGGCAGCCTGCATATCGGTCACTTTCAGATTGTAGCCGATGTGGCTGTAGACGTACTTGTGATCGTAGCCAAAAGGTAGGGTGCCGAACTGTTGGCTGAATCGCTTACCGCAGGTGTTATTCTCACCACCGGCGCAATAGCAGTCGCGGCCCCAGTCCCGGACCGAGCGGACGATGCGCGCCAACTCATCATCGTCGGTGAGCACACAGCCGCCCTCGCCCATCGTGATGTGGTGGGCGGGATAGAATGAGACCGTCGCGAGGTGACCGAAAGTGCCGGTGAGTTGATCCCGGTAGCGTGACCCCAGTGCATCGCAGTTGTCCTCGATCAGCCAGAGATCATGTTCTTCCACCAGATCCATGGCCGTGTCCAGGTCAAAGGGAACGCCGAGGGTATGCGCCATCATAATGGCCCGCGTCTTCGGACCGATAGCCGCTTTCATACGTTCGGGTATGGCCGTGTAGTCGCCCAGATTCACATCGACGAAGACCGGGACCAGTTGGTTCTGCACAATGGGCGCCACAGTCGTGGGAAAGCCCGCTGCGACGGTGACAACTTCATCGCCCGGCTTGAGGCGCTGTTCTCCTAGCTTGGGGGAGGTTAGCGCTGTGAGCGCGACAAGATTGGCTGACGAGCCTGAGTTGACCAATAAGGCGTTGTACAGACCGAAGTAGTCCGCGATCTCGGCCTCAAATTGCTCCGCATAACGATCGGCGGTCAGGTAGAAGTCGAGGCTAGCATCAATCAGGTTGACGACTTCCTCCGCATCGAAGACACGACCGGCGTGGTGAACACGGTCTTGCCCTGGGTGGAACTCCTGCACGCCCCAGCGGG
>JAKJAE010000440.1 GCA_022707665.1 Chloroflexota bacterium | reverse complement strand
GGCGTGGCTGTCATTGGGGCACTTGGGGGGATGACCTGTGGCGTCTTCGCCGTGATGGCCTCAGAGGGGTACGGCGCCGATCTGCGGTCGGCGCTCTTCCGCAAGGTGCACAGCCTCTCCTTCTCGAACATGGACGACCTGGAGACGGGGAGCCTCGTGACGCGTCTGACCAACGATGTGACGCAGATGCAGAACATGATCGGGATGATGCTGCGCATGATGATCCGGGGGCCCATGACGTTGATCGGTAGCATGGTCATGGCTGTGACGACATCGCCGCGCCTCTCGGTGCTTTTCCTGGTGCTGGTGCCGATGGTGTTGGCCATTATCTGGAATCTCGTCTCGCGGGCGTTCCCCTTGTTCCGCCAGGTGCAGGGCAAGGTCGACCGGCTCAACACGGTGATGCAGGAGTCGCTGATGGGGGTGCGCGTGGTCAAGGCCTTCGTGCGCGCCGAGCACGAGAAGGCGCGCTTTGGCGCCGCCAACGAGGACCTGCGGGCCCTGGCGGTCAAGGCGATCCGCACGGTCTCGATCGGCTGGCCCCTGATGATGATCACGGTCAACCTGGGTGTCTCTGCCGTGATCTGGTTCGGCGGGCGCAACGTGATTGCGGGCACGATGCAGGTGGGGCAGATCGTGGCTTTCATCAACTACCTGCTCAACTCGCTCTTCTCGCTGATGATGGTCAGCATGCTCGTGATGAGCTTCTCGCAGGCTGAGGCGTCGGCGCAGCGCATCAACGAGGTGTTCGATGCCGTGCCCGATGTTACGAACAAACCCGATGCCCTGCGAAGCTTCGGCACGGGCCACGCGGCGCACTCCGGCAACGGTGCCGGGAAGGCGCGCGGCGAGGTAGTCTTCGAGAACGTCACCTTTGCGTACGACGGTGAGGAGCGCGAGCCGGTGCTCCGAAACGTGAGCTTCACGGCCCGGCCCGGCGAGACGGTGGCGATCCTGGGGGCTACCGGCGCGGGCAAGTCGACGCTGGTGCACCTGATCCCGCGGTTCTATGACGTGACGGGGGGGCGGGTGACGATCGACGGCATCGACGTGCGCGATATGGATACGAGCGTCCTGAGGCGCAACGTAGCCGTGGCGCTGCAGGACCCGGTGCTCTTCAGTGGCACGATTGCGGATAACATCCGCTACGGGCGCCCCGAGGCAAGCCTCGAAGAGGTGTATGAGGCGGCCCGGATGGCTCAGGCGCACGACTTCATCTCGTCGTTCCCCGAGGGGTATGACACCGAGCTGGGCCAGCGCGGCGTGAACCTCTCGGGCGGACAGAAGCAGCGTGTAGCGATCGCGCGGGCGCTCCTGGTCGATCCGGCCGTATTGATCCTCGACGACAGCACCAGCTCGGTCGATGTGGAAACCGAGACCGAGATCCAGGCGGAGCTGGAGCGGTTCATCAAGGAGAAGGGTGAGCATCGGAGGACGACGTTCGTGATCGCGCAGCGCATCAGCACGGTGTTGAACGCGGACAAGATCCTGGTGCTCGATCGGGGCGGCATTGTGGCGGAGGGGACGCACGCGGAGTTATTGGCATCCAGCACCATCTACCGTGAGATCTACGATTCGCAGCTGGGTGAGGGGGTGTTGCACAATGGCTAGTGGAGGACAGGGAAGCGCACGGCAGGACCGTCCCTCGGGAGGACCTGGTGGCAATGGGGGCAGCCCGCGCACCGGAGGGCCGGGCCGCGGGCCTGGTGGCCCTGGCCGTGGCCAGGGGCACGGTCCGGGAGGCCGGTTTGGCCCCGTTGAGAAGGCCAAGGATGCGAAGGGGACCCTGACCCGGCTCTGGGGCTACGTCTGGCGGCAGCGCAAGTCGCTCCTGCTGGTCGTCGTGCTGATCGCGATCAGCACCGGCCTGGGCGTGTTGGGCCCGTGGCTG
>JAKJAE010000043.1:3545-12975 GCA_022707665.1 Chloroflexota bacterium | reverse complement strand
GTCCGATGCCGCTCGGCAGTTCGATGCCGCTCGGCAGTTCGATGCCGCATGGCCCTTTCCCGAGGTTGGATTCGCTGGCGGCCCCATCAGCAACCGGCTGGCGAGTCGCATCTATGGCAGCCTGGGACGAGGACGCTCACTCGATGAAGCGACCCGGACCCACTGGGAGAACAGCTACGGCGTCCCGCTCGATAAAGTGCGCATCCACGATGATGCCGAAGCCAACGCCCTTAGCCTGAGCGTGAGCGCCTCTGCCTTCACGCTTGGCAACGACATCTTCCTTAGCCAGTTCGCGGACCCGGCGGATGAGCACCTGCTTGGTCACGAGATTGCCCACGTTGTCCAGCAGCGCACAGCCGATGCCGTGGTCTCAGGCGGGCCACTCGTCGTCGGTGCCGCCGACGACGCTCTGGAACTGGAAGCCAGCGCAGCGGCGCTCCAGGCTGGCGCTTCGACCACTCGGTCACTCACCGCTACGGAGTCAACGGCAGCCACACCAGGCCCAGCCTTACCGGCACCACACGTTCAACGCGGGTTCCTCGATGAGCTAGGCCTGGGGACCATTTCCGATATTGTCGGCCTGGGTGGGACGCTCGCCCAGGGCGCCGCGGAGACTGCGAATCTCCCGTTGGCCCAACTGGCTGGCGTAACGGCACCCGAAATGACGAGCACTCCTGGCCTTGGGGCCCTGGGCGGTATCACATCGGCGATCGGTCTGGTCACCGGCGGACGGGACATGCTGGATGAAAGCAAGCCCTGGTATGAAAGGACCCTGGGCGGCCTGAGCGCCTTCAGCGGGGCAACCGGTCTCGCAGGCTCGATCTCCAGCATGTTCGGGTCAAGCCTCTTTGCAGCGGGCGGCAGTGCCGGTCTGACGGCTAGCGCCGGTTCCGCCCTGACAGGCGGTGGGGCTGGACTCCTGACAGGTGCGGGGGCAGCCACTGCGCTGGGCACATTGGGCGCCGTCATCGGCGCCGGGACGGCCGGCTACGGCGCGGGGCGTCTCCTGGATGAAGGCGTCGGTGCACTGGGACAGGCGATTACCGGCGACGAGCAGGGCGATTACACCATCTCCGGCGGCCTGGCCAGCCTGATGACCGCAGCCGACCAGGGCCTCACGAGTCTCTGGGCCGACCCCGATCGACCGGCCTACACTCAGACCATCGGATGGCAACTGGGCGAGCTCCTGGGGATCTAGCATGCTTGCTGATCTGGATGAGACCCTGCGCCAACTCCTCATTGCCGAGCTGCCTGTCAAGAACGGTGAGCTCGACATCAGCTTCGACCTGCCTAAGCGCGACTGGAGCTCGCGTATCTCGAAGCCGACCGTCAACCTCTTCCTCTACGACGTCCGTGAAAACAACGTCCTGCGTCAGCACCAATGGGAGCGCCCGACATCCTCACCGTCAAATGCCGGCGCGCCAACGGCGCACTTGAAACGCACGCCGCTCCGCGTCGACTGCTCCTATATGATCACCGCCTGGGCTGCCGATCCCGAAGACGAGCACCGGCTGTTGACCCGCTGTATGCTCGCGCTGTTCCGCCATCCCACACTGCCCTCCAGGTTCCTCGTGGGAACTGTCCAGAACCCGCCCTTCGACATCCAGGCGAGACTGGCCCAACACGACGTCCTGGAGGATCCCTCGGACCTCTGGAACGTACTCGATAACGAGATGCGCCCAGGTGTCTCGTACGTCGTCACCCTTGCGCTCGATCCCTGGCAGGAGATCACCGGCCCGATCGTGCGCACGCGCATCCTTCGTTTTGGACAGGCGCAACACCTGCCCGATACCATCAGCCTGGTTCCCGATGTGTCTCGCACCGATCTCGTCCTGATCGCCGGCACCCTGCGTGACAGCAAATCCGGAGAGCCTTTGCCCGGCACCGATATAGCAGTCCAGGGCACGGGGTACGCCACCACAACCGATCACGCAGGCCGGTTCACTTTGGGGAGCATGCCGCCCGGCGAATACACGCTCATCGCCTGGACGTCAGAAGGCAAACCCAAGCAGCGCCAGATTGCGGTCCCGGCCACGACCGGAGATTACGATATGGAGGTGTGACATCCCAAAGAAAGACCCGCCTCTCTCTTGGACCGCGGGCGTCTCGCCCGCCTCCGATCTGCCGCAGAGATCGCCGACGCACAACGCCGTGCCCAGCGTCTCTCGGACCGCGGGCGCCTCGCCCGCCTCTGTACGTCTGATGCCGCCAAGTCACCATGAAAGGAGTGACGACGATGCCTGAGTACAAGTCTCCTGGTGTCTACATCGAAGAAGTCGACCGCGGGACGAAACCCATTGAGGCTGCCGGAACCTCAATGGCCGCCTTTGTCGGCATCACGGCTGAAGCTTCAATCAAGCGGATCGACCCGAGTACCGGTCAGCGTGTCGTCGCCGAGGCGGTGCTGAACAAGCCTACGCTTGTGACGAGCTGGACCCAGTTCGTCAGCATCTTCGGCGACTTCACCCCTGGCGCCTATCTGCCTGACGCCGTCTATGGCTACTTCGCCAACGGCGGCGGCCCATGCTATGTCGTCAGCCTCCGAGCGCTCAAAGAGGGCGGCCAGGCACCGGCATCAGCGTCGGCCACAATACCCTCCAGGGGCCGCGGCCACAGCTTCAAGGCAGTTGCCAAAGCCGGTGGCCCCACCAGCCTCGCGGTCACCGTCAAAGCGGGGGAAGGCGAGACCTTCTCCGTCAGCGTTGGAGGTGAGACCAAGGCTGACCTCACGATGAAGAAGGGTGAGCCCAACTACGTGGGAGACGCTGAGTTCTCCGCGGTCGACGTCACCGAGGTTGGCTCAGCAACCGCTCTCCCTGCCGACGGCGTCTACCCGCTGAGCGGCGGTGGCATCGCCCCCCTGACGGCCGATGACTTCAGTGGCGACGCGGCAAGTCGGACAGGGATGGCAGGCCTGGAGGCTATCGAGGAGGTCCGGCTCCTGGTCGCTCCTGACGCCATGGCCGGCTATGATGGCTCCGACGCCGCGAAGGAACGGGTCAAGATGATCCAGAACGCCATGATCGCACACTGCGAGTCACTCAAGTACCGCTTCGCGATCCTCGACACGCCGCCGGGCCTCAGCGCCCAGCAGGCCCAGGAGTGGCGCCTCGCGGTCAACTTCGACACCTCCTATGCGGCACTCTACTACCCCTGGATCCGTGTCGCCGACCTGAGCGGCAGCGGGAGCACCAGCAAGCTGATCCCACCCGGTGGCCATATGGCCGGCATCTACAACCGCACGGACTCTGAGCGCGGCGTGCACAAAGCCCCCGCCAACGAGGTTGTACGCGGCGCCATTGACCTGGAGCTCAGGCTAAGCAAGGGCGAACAGGACACCCTGAATCCCATCGGCGTCAACTGCATCCGCACCTTCCCCGGTCGCGGCATCCGTGTCTGGGGCGGTCGCACACTGAGCAGCGACGGCTCGTGGCGCTATGTCAACGTCCGGCGGCTCTTCATCATGGCCGAGGCCTCGCTCGACGTTGGCCTGCAATGGGTCGTCTTTGAACCCAACGATCGTATGCTGTGGGCACGGGTGAGGCGCGACGTCACGTCGTTCCTGCGCACCCTCTGGCTGGGCGGAGCCCTGTTTGGTAGCACACCCGACGAGGCTTTCTACGTCAAGTGTGATGATGAGCTCAACCCGCCGGAGATCCGCGATCTGGGCCAGCTCATCATCGAGGTCGGCATGGCTCCGGTCAAGCCTGCGGAGTTCGTGATCTTCCGCATCAGTCAGTGGGCTGGCGCAAACGCCGAAGCCTGACCACCCCTTAAGGGGTCCCTTACCTGAGCGAAAAGGAGAGCGCAATGGCTGAGCATGAAGATCCCCTTGTGGGGTTTCATTTCTCGATTGAGGTCCAGAATGTGGTCAAGGGCTTCTTCACCGAGTGCTCTGGACTTGGATCGGAACACGAGGTGATCGAGCACAACGTGATCACCGAACAGGGCCAGGAGTTGGTGATGAAAATCCCGGGCCGGCTGAAGTGGGAGAACATCACACTGAAACGCGGCATCACCAGCAATATGGATATCTGGGACTGGCGAAAGATGGTGGAAGACGGCAAAGTCGACGATGCCCGTCACGACGGCTCGATCACGATGTTCGACCACCAACTCACCCCGGTCGCCCGGTGGGAGTTCAAGCGGGCCTGGCCTGTGAAAGTCACCGGGCCCCAGCCCAAGGCGGACAGCAACGAGATCGGCATCGAGGAGCTCACCCTCGCCCACGAGTACATCAGTCGGGTGAAGATCTAGGAGTGTAGACCGACGGCACATGGGTGCTCGGCAGTTCGGTGCCGCTTTGAGGAGCTATGAACCTGCAGACCGAAGTTGAGTTTCTGTTGCCGCGGGGCTTTGTGGATGAATCGGGTCAGACCCACCGGTCTGGGCGGATGCGGCTGGCCACAGCTCTCGACGAGGTCGAGTCCGTAGGCCATCCGCGCGTGCGGGCCAACGAGGCCTATCTGCCGATCGTGCTCCTCAGCCGGGTCATCACCCGGCTGGGGCGCCTTCCCGAGGTCACGCCTCGCATCATCGAGCAGCTTTTTGCTGCCGACCTGGCCTATCTGGAGGACGTGTACCTGCGCTTGAACAGCTACGACGGCATGCTCACCCGAGCGACGTGCCCACACTGTGGCTCGGAGCTGTATCTGAGAGTCGAACTGCCCATCGCGCAGGAGTGAGGCCGCAATCTGCGCCGCGAAGATGCTATTCGTGACTGCAAGTTGCGGGGCTATCTATCGACGCAATCGGAGGGCCTATGCCTGACCCAACTACACCTATAGAGTCGCCGGCGGATCCAGAGCAGAGCGCCAGCGACCGCCAGGGCGCTCGTGCGGTGCCTGACGACGTGGTCCGCCAGGTTGCCGACAGAGTCTATGCCATGCTGGCACAGGATCTGGCGATCGAACGCGAGCGTCAGCGGCCATCGCTAATGTGCGGAAGGGGCGATTGGAGTGTCTGAAGACCAGATACGCGCGGCAGCCAACGCAGCGTTCCGCTTTGTCGTCTCGATCGATGGAGAGGGACAGGCTGCGTTCACACAGTGCACACTGCCCACCATCGAGCTCGACGTTGAGCCCGTCAAAGAGGGAGGGCTGAACACCTCTGTGCATCAGCTTCCAGCACAGCGCAAGCAGGCCAAACTCAGCTTGATGAACGGTGTAGGCAAGAGCAGCCTCATCGACTGGTTTCTCGAGAGCATGGCAGGGACGCCAACGCGCAAAAACCTTACGGTCTCCCTGCTAAATGCAGAGAAAGAGCCGGTGATGATCTGGCACATCAACGATGCCTTCCCGACCCGGTGGACCGGCCCGCAGTTGCAGTCCGACGCCAACACGATCGCCATTCAGACACTCGAGCTCGCCTGCGGCGAGGTGACAGCATCATACGAGTAGCCGCCGGTTCTGACCGCCGGTTCTGACCGCGTGCCTATGACCACCGTGGAGGCGTATGGACGAGAGAACAATTGCGGAGCTGCAGGCGGGCTTGGCATCGGGTGAGTTCAGCAGCCGCGAACTCACCACAGCCTACCTCAGCGTGATCCAGCAGGTTGACAAGCAAGGCCCTGCGCTCAATGCGATCATCGAACTCAACCCCGACGCCCTATCCATTGCAAATGCACTGGATGCTGAACGCAGGGCGACAGGGGCGCGCGGTCCGCTCCACGGCATCCCGCTCATCCTCAAGGACAATATCGATACTGCGGATCGGATGATGACCACAGCAGGTTCGATCGCACTAGCAGGATCGATAGCGACCGAGGATGCCACCGTCACCGCTCGCCTGCGCGCAGCAGGCGCCATTGTCCTTGGCAAGGCGAATCTGAGCGAGTGGGCCAACTTCCGGTCGACACACTCCACGAGCGGGTGGAGCAGCCGTGGCGGTCAGACGCGCAACCCGTATGCGCTCGACCGGAACCCCTGTGGATCCAGCTCCGGCTCTGCCGTTGCCGTGGCCGCCAACCTCTGCGCCGCTGCCATAGGAACCGAAACGGATGGATCGATCATCTGCCCATCGCAGACCAATGGTGTGGTGGGCATCAAGCCCACGGTGGGCCTCGTGAGTCGTGCTGGCATCATCCCTATCAGCCATACCCAGGACACTGCGGGCCCCATCGCGCGGACCGTGGCCGATGCAGCCGCCATTCTCGGCGCGCTCACCGGGGTGGATCCCCATGACACCGCCACCCATGCAAGCGGTGGGCGCTTCCTGACCGACTATACGTCCAGCCTCGATCGCGATGGGTTGCGCGGTGCCCGTATCGGCATCGCGCGCAAGGGCTTCGGCTTTGACTGCCGGGTCGACGCCATCATGGAAGAAGCCATCGGCATGATGGCACGGCTCGGAGCGGTAATCGTCGACCCCGCAGATGTTCAGACACCCGACGCCCTGGGCAAGGCAGAGACCGAGGTGCTACTCTACGACTTCAGGGCCGATCTCAACGCCTACCTCGCGTACCTTGGGCCTGAGGTCGCCGTGCATTCGCTGACGCAACTCATCGCGTTCAATGAGGCACACAGAGATGCCGTCATGCCCTACTTCGGCCAGGAGCGCCTGCTCCTGGCCGAGGAAAAGGGTAGCCTCGACAGTGAACCCTACCTTGCAGCACTGGAGACGTGCCGCCGGCTGTCCCGCACCGAGGGCATCGACGCTACCCTGGAAAAGCACCAACTTGACGCCATCATCGCTCCGTCCGGCGGCCCGGCGTGGATGACGGACTGGGTGAACGGCGATCACTACACGGGAGGCGACGGCCCACCGGCTGCCGTGGCTGGCTATCCCGAAATCACGGTACCCGCGGGCACGATCTTCGGGCTTCCTGTCGGCCTCTCGTTCATTGGAGGAGCGTATCAGGAGCCGGTGCTGATCAGGCTGGCGTATGCGTTCGAACAAGCGACCCAGGCGCGACGCCAGCCCACCTTCCTGCCTACCGTGGATGCGAAGCGATAGCGCGGAAAAACAAGTCCAAGGGGCGTACCCCGGGCCCGCGGTGTGTGTTGTAGAAACCGGAGGGGCAGACGTTCCACGGTGACCGTTTCGAGCACCATCGGGCGTTCCGCCGGGCTTGCGCCTGCTATGGCACACACACGTCTCTATAGTACAATGCGCCGGATAGTGCAACGCTCCGGCCCGCCTCCGGGTCGGAGCTTCGAACAATACCTGAGAGGAATACACGATAATGGAAGCGACCGAAGAACTGACGTTGGGCAGCAAGGTCCACGCACGCAGCCACGGCTACCTGGTCTACCTCGTCCTCTTTATGGGCCTGGTAGCGGTGATGGATCAGTATCTTTCCACCATCAAGAGTACCATGACCTCCTACATGGTAGCGGAGTATGGGATCACGGCATCGCACTTCTCCTGGAACGAAGCACTCTACCTCATTGCCACGTTTTTCGTCTTCTTGCTGAACGGTGCCAACGACCTGATCGGTCGGCGCCTTTCGATCCTTGTATTGGTCCTTATGATGGGGCTCTCATCGCTCGCTATTGTACTCTTCACACCGACGTTCCAGACCTTTATGATCTTCTACACGATCGCGATGTTCACCACCGTATCCAACATGTGGACCATCCCGATCAGTGAGGAAGCACCAGCAGATAAGCGTGGCAAGTACGTGTCGATCGTCTACGTGATTGGGCTCATTCCGCTCCAGGCTTTGCTGCCGCCCCTCCTTCTCAATGTGCTAAAGTTGGATTGGCGTTGGATGTACGGCGCGATGTTCATTCTGATGCTGCCCCTTCTCGTGATGTGGCAGAGTATGAAGGAGACCGGACGCTTCAATCTGATCCAGCGCCAGCGCCAGGAAGGGACACTGAAACGGCACCTCTTCGGGGTCGGCGTGATCGACCGGCGGGATCTCCGCTACATTGCCATATCGGCGTCCATCTGGCTAGCTTGGCTCATCTACTCCGTGCTCTACTACTGGGCCGGCTACTACTTCATGACGGTGAAAGGCTATACGCTGTCACAGTGGTCGCTCGTCCAGTTGGGGATGCTCATCATGGCGATGGCCGGCGGCGTTGCTGCAGGGAAGATCATGGATCGCGTAGGGCGCAACACAGCACTCGTTGCTGGATGTGTGATTCTCGCCCTGCTCTCGGTCGGTATCGGCCTTGCCGATGGAGTCTTCCTGCCCATTGTCGCGATCATATCGGGCTTCTTTACATCGTTCACCTACACGTGGGTCGTGGTGTATGTGCCCGAGGTCTTCCCGACCGAGCGCCGCGGGGCCTGCATGGGATGGACGACCACGGTGGCGCGCGTCTCCTACGTCGTTGGCCCGGCCCTCGCCGCCGTGATGCTAAACCTTTCCCCAACGATGGAATGGTTCTGGGTTGCTGCAGGTGGCGTCATCCTGCTGCCTATTGCGATCATCCTGGGCGTCAAGCCCTACGAAACCAAGATCAAGGAACTCGAGCGCATCGCGGTCGAGCGCTAGTCTGAGCTCCGCCTAGCAACGAACGCGCGCCGGACGATCATAGGATCGCCCGGCGCGCATCGTTACTCCAGGCTACGGTCAAGCCATGGGCGGCAGCTCACTCGCCAATGATCTTGATCAGCACCCGCTTCCGTCGCCCGCCATCGAACTCACCATAGAAGATCTGCTCCCACGGGCCGAAATCCAGGCAGCCCTCAGTGACTGCCACCACGACTTCGCGCCCCATCACCTGCCGCTTGAGATGGGCGTCCCCATTGTCTTCGCCCGTCCGGTTGTGCTGGTAAGCGCTCGTCGGCTCGTGTGGCGCAAGCCGTTCCAGCCACGCCTCGTAGTCCCTGTGCAGGCCGGGTTCATCGTCGTTGATGAAAACACTGCTCGTGATGTGCATCGCATTGACGAGAACCAGTCCTTCGCGGATGCCGCTCTCTTCAACGCATTGGATGACATGAGGCGTGATGTTCACGAACGCGCGGCGACCGGGGATGCTGAACCAGAGCTCCTTGCGGTAGCTTTTCACTGAGGCCTCCTCTCGACGCAGTCAGGACCGTCCTTGACTTACGATTCTAACCTACGCGCGCGTTGGCGCAATGCGCGCCGACGGGATCAACAGATCCATTCCGGAACCGCGCACGGCGACCCAGTCCAGGCGCCCGCCTAGCTTCTGAGGGCCTCCCGCACCCTGCCCCCGTGGTCTGCCAGTTGCTGGCGCGCGACATCCGGCGTCACACCCTTGAGAACCGCAACGATCGCGGTCTTCACCTCACCGTCGCACACGCCGAGGATCTTCCCCGCTTCGTCCTCACCCATGCCGCACGCCTGGGCGACAATCCGCCGAGACCGGGCTCTCAGCTTTGTGTTGGTGGCCCGGACGTCGACCATCAGGTTGCTGAAAGTCTTGCCCAATCGAACCATCGCACCGGTCGACAGCATGTTGAGCACCATCTTCTGCGCAGTACCGGCTTTCAGCCGCGTCGAGCCCGCGAT
>JAKJAE010000043.1:0-3535 GCA_022707665.1 Chloroflexota bacterium | reverse complement strand
CCTCAGGACCAACCACAGCGGCGATCGTGACATCCGCCAGCACTTTGAGCGGCGCAGCAGCGTTACATGTGAGCCCGACAACGAACGCTCCCCGATCGCGGGCCTCGGCCATACCACCCAACACATAGGGCGTGCTGCCGCTGGAAGCGATGCCCACAACGGCGTCACGTGGCCCAACCCCGAGCGCTGCGATGTCCCGTGCGCCGGCGTTCCGGTCATCCTCGGCCCCTTCGATCGCCTCTGTGAGTGCGGCGCGCCCACCAGCGATCACCCCCACCACCCGCTCCGGCGGCGTATTGAAAGTCGGTGGGCACTCAGAAGCATCCAGCACACCCAGGCGGCCCGAGGTCCCGGCCCCCAGGTAGATCAGGCGCCCGCCCTCTCGCATACGATCCGCGATCCCATCGATCGCCGCAGCGATCTGCGGCAACACCTGCCCAACCGCCGCAGCCACCTTCGCATCTTCGGCGTTGATCAGCCTGACGAGCTCCAGCGTCGGGACCCGATCGATATCCACGGTCTCGGGATTGCGTGTCTCAGTTGTGGACATCGGTTGCGGTTCGCACATCGATTCCTCGATTCAGGGCGTGATGGATCCCAGAATGACAGGGTGATCCGCACCGGTCGCCGCGGGCATATTGGCCGGGCGACGATGCCATGTCTCATAGGCCAGGACCGCGAAGGCTACAGCTTCCTTGGCCTCGGGATCGAGTCCCACCAGGTCCGAGGTGACCACATCCACGCCCGGCAATCGCGCTCGCAGCATTGCCATCAGGGTTGGGTTGCGAGTCCCACCACCGCTGACAACGACCTGATCGGGCATCTCGGGCAGGAAGTCCCGGTACGCCCGCGCGATCGATTCTGCAGTCAGCGCCGTCACCGTTGCTACAACGTCGCGGACCCCGGTACCCGATGCCAGAGCGCGGCGCCAGATCTCCGCCCCCAGTTGCTCGCCAAAGCGCTCGCGCCCGGTCGTTTTGGGCGGCGACTGGGCAAAGTAGGCATCCGCGAGCAGCTCGTCAAGCAGGCACTCGTTGACGCGGCCCGCGGCAGCCAGGGCACCGTCGCGATCGAATTGCACGGCGCCACCGGAGGCGCGACGGGCGGCATCGTCGATGAGCATGTTGCCAGGCCCGGTGTCAAAGGCAAAGGGGACTTGATCGGCCCGTGCGAGCGCCGGGAGGTAGGTGACGTTTGCTATGCCACCGATGTTCTGCGCAGCGCGTGTGCGTGTCGGATGCGTGAGCAACACGCGGTCCACGTACGCGACGAGAGGGGCACCCTGCCCTCCCGCCGCCAGGTCACGCGTACGAAAGTTGGCGACGACCGGCAGCCCGGTCATCTCCGCAATCACCGCTGGCTCGCCAAGCTGCAGCGTCGAGGCATCACGGCCGAAGGGGATATGCCACAGTGTCTGACCGTGGCTGCCGATCAGGTCAACATCCCTGGGCTCAAGCCCGACCTCGGCGATCGCCGCCAGCGCCGCGGCACCAAAGGCCCGCCCCAGCGCGAAATTGAGCCGGCAGAGACGATCGACGCTTCCCGTTGCGGGTCTGAAGCAGGCAAAGATCTCCTCGCGCAGTCCGGCCGGGTGGTCGATGTGCGTGTGACCCAGAACCTGCCAGTCCAGCGCCGGCGGCGCGCCATCGAGCCGTACCACCGCTGCGTCCGTCCCATCCGCCGAAGTGCCCGACATCAGCCCGACGACAATCATCCGCGATCGATGGCCTCCACTACGTGCCGGTGCACGGCCACGCGAAACGCACCGATGCGACGATCGGTACGACCGTTGTAGACTTCGTTCGTAAGCAACGCCACAACGAGGTCACGTTCGGGATCTACCCACACGGATGTGCCCGTGAACCCCGTATGACCGAAGGCGCTCGGGCTGAAGGGGCTGCTGCTGGCCTCGGGGTCGGGGCTCCAGAGGGCGAAACCGAGGCCGCGCGGCGAATCCAGCCCGGCGGTCTGCAGCCGGCACATCTCACGCACGGTGTCGGGTGAAAGCAGCGCACCTCCCTCGCTGAGGACCATCTGCCCGAGCGTGGCGACGTCGCGGGCTGTCGAGAAGATCCCGGCATGGCCCGCAACACCGTTCAGGCGATAGGCGTTCTCGTCGTGGACTTCGCCCGCAATGCGCCGGTTGCGCCAGCGACAGAACTCGGTCGGTGCCACGTCGTGCAGCCGAGGGCTCCCAGCGCCGATTGGGAGGTAACGGGTGTGCTCCAGGCCCAACCGGCCGGTCACACGCTCAGCGACCGCCGCATCGAGCTGCTCACCGGTCAGGCGCTCGATGGCCATCCCCAGAAGGATCAGGCCGATATCGCTGTAGACGACGCGCGTGCCGGTGGGATACGAGAAGAACGTGGCCAGAGCCATCTCGCGCGCTACCTCGGCACTGGGCTGACGGAAGAGCGGACGCCACGCAGGCAGCCCTGCGGTATGCGTGAGCAGATGCCGGAACGTGACCCCTCCAGCGTCGACGGCACCGCCATTTGCCACCGTCACCCATCCCGGGCCGCCCAGTGGATCCTCATAGGGCCGAATCGGGCGCATGCCGTCCAACTCGGGTAGGACTGTGCGCACGGCATCGTCCACTCGGACCTCGCCCGCTTCCACGAGCGTCATGAACGTGGTCACAACAAAGAGCTTGGTCACCGACGCCATATCGAACAATGTCGTGCTGGTGACATGATGCTTCTTTGCTTCGGGGTCAAGCCATCCCCAAGCCCCATCGACTACGAGGTCACCCCGATGGCGTACGACAAGCTGAATCGCCGGCGCAACCGTGCCAGCAGCATCACCGAGTATCGCTGATAGGTCCCGGAACTGCATTCCTTCTGACTCCTCTTGACCCGGCGCACAGCCAAGCACCCTCTGGTCGTGGGGCGAACTGTCTTGTTCGCCCCTTCCCCCAGCCTGGATCGGGCCTATCCCCTGTAAGCAGCGAGCAACCCGTCGAAGCGCTTCAGGCTGAGCTCAAGGCCGCCGGGCCGGTTTCTCGCCAGCCAAAGTGCCTTGTGTTCGGCGATCGCCTCCTCCAGGTCCGCGCGCAACTCTGCCTTGCGCTGGGCCGAGTCATCCCCGGCAATGCGCTGCAACCCCCGGCGACACGCGTGGCGAAGCAGCCGCCCCCCGTTGGCAATCTCACGCTTGACGAGGTCCGCATCGTGCCTTGCCATCGGTGCAGTAACCAGTCCACTCAGGATCGCGTCGATTCGGGCAAGCGTCGCCTCGAAGCTCGCAGCAGGCACCGTATCCGCGTGCGCCTGAAGCTGCGGGGCATCCTGCAACAGCCAGAAAAGCACGCTCGAATTGTGCAGACGCGGCACGCCTGGGACCTGGTAGACGTTACCCAGGTCATAGGCGATGCGCCCCATCGTGCCACTGGGATCGTCGAAGGCGAACAGGCTCACAGCTCGAGCCACATCAAGGTCACGGTTGCTGTCCACACACCACGCATAGCCGGCCCCCGCGCCAAAGCCCAGATAGCTCACCGGGAGATACTGCCAGTGGCCCCGGTCACCCCAATCCG
>JAKJAE010000439.1 GCA_022707665.1 Chloroflexota bacterium | reverse complement strand
CCTGATTGATGATTATCGTGTAGATGAGGTGATCATTGCATTGCCCGAGGATACGGCGCACCACGATCTCCTGTGGCTGATATCGCAGTGCGAACGCGGACGGGTCACAGTCCGGGTATATCCTGACTTGTTCCAGGTCATGGCCGGGGCGATCAGCATCAGCGAATTGGGGGGACTCCCTGTCCTGACAGTCCGTGACATTGCACTCAAGGGCTGGCGTCGCGTTGCCAAGCGTGCTATGGACATTGTGGGGTCCGTCGTCGGGCTGATTTTCCTCTCGCCTCTGATGGTCTTCGTTTCGATTCTGGTCCAACTGGAATCTCCTGGACCTGTCTTCTACGTTCAGGAGCGTATGGGTTTAGATGCCCGACCCTTTGCCATCATCAAGTTCCGTTCGATGCGAGCCAATGCCGAGAAGGAAGGGCCCGGCTGGACGACTTCGGGGGACCCGCGACGCACCAAAGTCGGCAATCTGCTGCGAAAGCTGAACATCGATGAGTTACCTCAACTGATCAACGTTCTTATCGGTGATATGAGCCTTGTCGGTCCACGCCCAGAGCGGCCGGTCTACGTCGAGCAGTTTCGGCGCAGCATCCCTCGCTACATGGACCGGCATCGTGAGAAGGCCGGGATGACAGGATGGGCCCAGGTCAATGGTTACCGCGGTGACACGTCGATCGCCGAGCGCACGAAGTATGACCTCTGGTACATCGAAAACTGGTCGCTGCTCTTGGATGTGAAGATCCTGCTTCGAACCTTCCTGCAGTTCTTCCGTTCACCCAATGCCTACTAGTTCGCCGGCTGGTTCCGGAGTGTACTCCGTGACATCCTATGGTGAGGTGAATGCGATTGGCTGACCGACCCTCGAGCTCTGTTCCCTCCATCTTGTACGACGAGCAGTACTTCCTCCACGTATGTGAGGGACATCAGGAGTTTCGATCCAGCGAAGGGGAATACCTCTCCAAGCGTTTGGCCGAGGCGTTGGCGGTCGCAGGCATCGCACCGGGCATGCGGGTGCTTGACGTTGGTTGTGGGCGGGGTGAGATTCTCCGCAACACGATTGCCCTCGGCGCTCGGGCCTATGGCATTGACTACGCCAGGGCGGCTGTGCAGCTATCCCGCCAGGTCGCCTTGCAGGGTGATGACGAGCGTGCCGGCGTGTACCAGGCGTCTGCGCTCCACCTGCCGTTTCAGTGCGACGGGTTCGATCGCGTGTTGATGCTCGACATCGTCGAACACCTCTATCCTGCAGAGCTCGGGATCGCACTGCATGAGGCACGCCGCGTGCTGAAGCCCGGTGGTCGCATCGTGGTTCACACTGCGCCCAACGTCTGGTACGACCGCTATGCTTATCCCCTGGTTCGACTTGTGAGGATGGCGATGGGTGAAGGCGGACGTTATCCACGCAATCCGCGCGAGATCATTCCTGAGAATGTGCACGTTCACGTCAACGAGCAGTCGGCGCTCAGCCTGTGGCGAGGCTTGCGTGCAAGTGGGTTCCATAGCGTGAGGTCCTGGCTCAGTACTCCCGAGCAACACCGCAGTGAGAACGCCGTTTTCCGCGTGGCGCGGTGGCTGTTGTTCAGCGTTGCTCCTTTCAGTTGGTTCTTCGAGCGCGAGGTATTCGCAGTAGGCCAGAAATGAGGGACCATCGGTACGTCGACGAGCTAAGCCTCGAGGAGTTGGAAGCAGTCGTTCGCCTGCGCCGCCGGCAGCAACGCCTGACACGGTTCGGAAATGCGTCTGGGGAGCCCGATCTATCATCGCGAGAGACGCCGAACGCTGGCAGTCGAAGCCAGGGTCGGCTATCGCTGGTTCCCGATGCCGTTGGCACTGCTCGGCCTGAGGGTGGCGGTGGGACCCGCTACAGCGCCGTGGTCGAGGCGCCCCGCCGCAAGGCTGAGCGACGCCCGGTCAAGTGGCGCTGGGTGCGGGACACGGCGTTGCTGATGGTCGAGATTCTGGCGGTTCTGGGCCTGTTGTGGGTTGTGGCCCGGATGATTGGGACCGTCGAACGGGTGAACGAGGAAAGCCGGTC
>JAKJAE010000438.1 GCA_022707665.1 Chloroflexota bacterium | reverse complement strand
TTATGTCCTGAACGATATTGCGACGAGCCAGGGCAGCTACGGCAAACTGACCTTGCCGGTTCTGGCTGGGGCTACTGTCTCGGGCAGTGCGGGCTACGTCGTGCCTCGCGATGTGGTCACGCCGTTGGTCTGGATCTTCCGGGCGGATGCGACGTCCGCCAACGCGGTGCGATTCGCTACGAGCTATACTCCTCCAGCACCGCGTCCTGCGGTGCCTGATGTCCAGTTGCAGGAAGCGTTCCTTGACGAAAACCGGAGCGTGGTCGTCATCTCGGGCACGGTCTACAACGATGGCGAGATGAACCTGACTGTTGCCTCAGAAGCCGTCGAGGTGACCTCGAGTGAGGGGCGGAGCCGGCTGGTTGCCGCAACCCCACTGTTGCCCTGGCTCATCACGCCCGATGGATATCAGGATTTCGAGCTCCAGTTCGAAGTGCCGGCGGACGCTGAGTCGGTGCTCCTCAACATTCTGGGATTCTCCTTCCAGATTGAGGGGCTCACCCCCTAACCTTCGAGTGCGATCAGGGCTCCAAAGCGGCCCGTCTTGCCCCCTTCGGCTCGGTGGGAATACCACTCGTCGGTGTGACACGCGGTACAGATGTCGGCACGATCGATCCTCTGGATGCCCAGCGCTGATAGCTGGGCGTGCACGGCCCCCTGTAGGTCGAGGAACCACTGCCCTGCCTCTTGAGAGGCAACGTGTGTATCAGGCGGGAGCGTCTCCTGCACTGCATCCACCACGGCCTTGCTCACCGGATAATGGTCCTTTCCGATCCCGGGGCCGATGCCAGCCCAGAGGTCACGTGGATCGCTCCCATAGGAATGGTTCAGATGGGCTACGGTGGCAGGGATCACACGGGAGGCAACGCCACGCCAGCCTGCATGGGCCAGGCCCACAGCGCGGTGGACAGGGTCGTGGAAGAGTACTGGCAGGCAGTCGGCGAAGCGCAGGAGCAATGCGACATCGACCTGGTTGGTAATGAGGGCATCGGTTGCAGGGATTACCTTTCCCCCGTGGTTGCGATCAACCGCGGCAACGTGTGCACTATGGATCTGGTGAGGACTGACGACACCGGATCTTGCAAGTCCCAGCGCACTGAAGAGACGCCGGTGGTTTTCCTCGACGGCAGCCTGATCGTCGCCGACTGTACTGCCGAGGTTCAGGGAAGCAAAAGGCGCCTGGCTTGCGCCGCCAAGACGGGTGATCAGCGCGTGGCGGAAGCCGGGAGAGGACTGGGCGTTTCCTCTATCCGGTGCGGGTGAGTCCACAAAGCAGTACCATGTGACACCCGACTCGGGGTCCTCCACGCGCTGAAGCGCCATTCCGTCTTTAGGAGCGTGCGGTGCTGAAACTGCGGCCGAAGATCGTCTTGAGAACCAGTCCCACCCAGCCGACGGCCCAGAACCCGAGCAAGATGCCGGCCAGGGCTACCTTCTGCTCGTCAACGATGGGTTTCACGTGAGTTCCCTCGGGACCAACTTCGATGTAGGCGATCGGCCGCACGTGAGCGCCCGCACCCCCTCCCCCGCCGTTGGCGGACTCGTGAGCCTCGCACTCACACGCCTCTTCTTCAGCAGCACGGTCCCCACACTCACAGGTGCATTCTTGTGCGGGGGCCAGCCCACCCCCCATGCCAAAGCCAACCATCATTTCCGCAACGGGGATGAGAACGCGCCCCTCGACGGTCTCGGGCTTGCCAAACACTGCATCCACGTTTGCCTTTTCTGATATTTCGTCGAACCGGTCCACCAATGCTTTTAGTGCTTCCATAGATCTCGTCTCCTCTACTTGCGCCGCAGGTAATGGGCTATGGCTATCATCAGGGTAGAGATGAGAGCAATGCCGGCGGCAACCGCTGCCATCTGGCTGAGGATCGCCGTAGTCTGATTGGGGATCTCCAGCCATTGCGCACTCTCAGGTCCTTCGACCACGATTGAAGCCGGTCGCGCCTTCACCTGGTGGTACATCCCATACCCCGGCGCACGGTATGCCACGGTCTCAACCAGGACCGATGGCAGAAGCCTCTGCCCCCCTGCCTCAATCTCGCGCGCTGCAACCAGGCGGGTCCTTCGCTCGGGTAACTTCAT
>JAKJAE010000437.1 GCA_022707665.1 Chloroflexota bacterium | reverse complement strand
GGTCGACCGTCGTGTCCTTCTCGGCCTGTCCGTTCAGGTGCACGGACGGGAGGCAATCTCCGGAGTCATCGGTAGTCGTCCGCCGCACGTGCTTCCCACGAGCGAACGGCAGAACGTCCTGCCCTGGCACGAGCTCTACGTCGACACCGGCCTTTCGCCCGAGGAGACCAGGGCTCTGGTCCGCGTTGGCGATGCTATCACCATCCGCCAACCGACGGTTGCCCTGAAGAACGGACGCGTCGCCGGGAAGGCCATGGACAACCGAGCTTCGCTGGCAGCAGTAACCCTTGCGCTTGAGGCACTCGGCCACCGTACGCACGTCTGGGACTTCTATGCGGTGGCAACCGTGCAGGAGGAAGTCGGCATCAAGGGCGCCATCGCCAGTGCCTACGGCATCAATCCCGACTTGGCTGTGGCCCTCGATGTGACGTTTGCCAAGCAGCACGATGACAGCGATTCAGGTACATTCGACCTTGGCAAGGGTCCCACCGTTGGCGTCGGGCCCAACTTCCACCCCGAGATGGTGAAGCGTCTGACCAGGGCCGCAGATAGTGAGGAAATCCCGTATGAGATCGAGCCATTGCCTGGCTCTAGCGGCACCGACGCCTGGGGCATTCAGCTCGCCAGGGAAGGCATTCCCTCTGGACTGATCTCGATCCCCGTACGCTATATGCACCAGCCGGTCGAGACCGTCGCCACGATCGACATAGAGCGCGCGGGACGGCTCTTGGCCCGATTCGTGGCAGATTTGGAGCCTGGCTACACTCCCCGTTGGGAGGACGAGGTATGACCACGCTGACTGACCGACTGGGGATCCTCTCGAACGCGCCAGGCAGCTCGGGCAATGAGTCTGCCGTCCGTCGCGCCATCCGACCGATGATCGAGCAGCACGTCGATGCGCCACACGTCGATGGAGTGGGGAACCTCATTGCTCGCAAAGCAGGAAATGGCACCTCCTCGTTGCGCGTGCTTATCACGGCTCATATGGACGAAGTTGGACTGATGGTGGTGGGGCACACAGGCGACGGCGATCTACGTGTCGGCACCGTAGGCAGTATTGCTGAGCGACTACTCCCCGGTCTCACCGTCACCGTAGGTGAAGAGGCGATGCCCGGCGTGATTGGCGTTCAGGCTATCCATCGTGCCAACAAGGGAAGCCTGGACAAAGCCCCTGGCGTGGACCAGCTGACGGTGGATATCGGCGCCAGCAGCAAAGATGAGGCGAAGCGCTTGGCTCCTGTAGGAACACCCATCGTGTTCAGCACGCAGTTCGAGAAGATGGGCAACGTCTGCGCCGGAAAAGCCTTCGATGACCGGGCCGGTTGTACCGCCCTGGTCGCGCTGCTGGGGGGACAACCTTTCCCATTCGAGGTCACCGGTGCTTTTACAGTCCAGGAAGAGGTCGGATTGCGTGGCGCCCGGGTGGCTGCGTATACAGTGGCGCCCGACATTGCCATCGTCCTGGAAGGCACACTTGCAGATGACCTGCCCAAAGAGGACAGCGACGTCAGTTCGACAACAACGCTGGGCAGCGGACCTGCGATTACGGCCATGGACCGATCCTACATCACACCGCCGTGGCTGTTGCGCCACTTCATCCAGGTGGCAGAGGACGAAGGCATACCCTATCAGATCAAACAGCCTGGCATTGGTGGAACCGATGCTGGCAGCATCCACCAGACGCGGGCCGGGGTTCCCACGATCACCGTGGCTGTGCCCTGTCGCTACATCCATAGTCCCATCTCCCTGATCCGTGAGAGCGATCTGGCTGCGCTGGTCCGACTCGTCGATGTCGCCGTTCGTCGTATCACAGCCGACGGCCTGCCCCTGCAACACACGTGACCTCAGCGCGCTGAGAAGGAGAAACCCTTGGACCTAACGCTGCTCGACAGACTGTTCGATCATGCTGTGCGCGCATATGGATGAGATCGGCCTGATCGTCACGCACATCGAGGAGAAGGGCTTCATCCGATTTACCTCCATCGGTGGCGTGCGCGCGGCGAATTGCATTGGCGCGAGGGCCAGGTTTGCTAACGGAGCCACGGGTCCCATCTATGTCGAGCGACGGGACGATGTTAGCAAAACACCAGAATTGCAGCATCTGTATATGGACGTCAGCGCAACCGACCGCGCTGCCTGTCCTGTGCGCGTCGGCGATGCTGCCGCAT
>JAKJAE010000436.1:1956-2204 GCA_022707665.1 Chloroflexota bacterium | reverse complement strand
GGCTAACCACGCCCCGGACTTCATAGTCTGGGTCTGCGCCGTGCTCCTTTTCCTCCTATCACTGCTTCGCCCTGCCCGGCATAGATACCGCGCCTCCACCAGGCTGACGGCCGTGGAGACATGGTGCCTGGCAGCTCTGCTACTCGCCGCGTTTCTCGTGCGTGGGCTGGGCGTGGGGCAAATCCCTGCGAATCTCGGTGGAGACGAGGGAACGCAGCTAGCTGCCGGGCTCGATCTCGTGGCTCGGC
>JAKJAE010000436.1:246-1946 GCA_022707665.1 Chloroflexota bacterium | reverse complement strand
ACGGGATGGTACTCAGTGCCGACTATGTCATTTGCTGCCTACGGTGCGGCGATGAAGCTCTTCGGGGCCACCGTGGCGGGCGGTCGGATGCTCTCGGTGTTGATTGGCACCTTGACGGTGTTGACGACCTTCTACCTGGCGCGAGCTGTGGCCGGCATTCGCACGGGCTGGATCGCTGCTGTGGTCCTTGCTTTCTCTTCCTACCATATCCACTATAGCCGACTTGCGTCGAACCAGGTCGCTGACCCACTGATTGGGACATTGGCGCTCTGGCTGCTATGGGAGGCGTTGGCGTGGGACCAGGACGTGATCAGGCCGGTTTCAGATCACAAGCATCGTTTCTGGCAACTGGAAGCGGGAATCGGTACGGCTGAAGCACTGTGGGGCATTGCAGGGATGGTGACGGGCCTGGGTTGGTATGCGTATTTCGGGGCCCGTTGGGTGACTGCGCTCGTCGTGCTGACCACGTTGTGGCGCAGCCTGGCTGACCGCACGTTGCTGCGGCGCCATTGGCGGGGGATGGCGCTCTTTGCCGCCGGCTGGCTCGTGGTGACACTCCCCCTCCTTGGGTGGTATGCGGCGCATCCTTCATCGCTCACGGAGCGCTTCAGTGCCGTCGGTGTCTTTGCCTCTGGCTGGATGGAGCGCGAGCACGTTCTTACCGGGCGATCGGTCGCTTCCCTCTTTGTGCAGCAGCTCTGGCGCGCAGTTTCTGCCTTTCACATCTCTCGCGATCCAACGTTCTGGTACCGTCCCGATCGGCCACTGGTTGACTTCGTCACAGGGGCTCTAGTGCTGTTGGGGATGGTTGAGGCGACCATCCGCGTGCGCTGGCCGTCACGAGGTCTGGTGCACCTCTGGTACTGGTCAACCGTGCTGGTGGCCTGGGGCCTGACCGAGAACCCGCCCAGCAGCCAGCGGGGCCTTCTTCTCGTGCCGGCTGTGGCTATGTACGCCGCGTGGGGTATCGAGCACCTGCTGCGGCTGCTTGCGCTGCCCCGTCGAGTGTGGCCTCAGGCCGCTGCCGTCATACTGGCACTTATCGCCTCGCTGAATGCGGCGTTCTATTTTGGCGTGTACACGCCCAGGGAGGTCTACGGCAACCCTTCGGCGCAGACGGCGACGCGACTGGCGGCCTACATGCGTGCTCACCCCGAACCCATCTGCCAGTCAGGCAGAGACCCAGCGTGTACGGGCCAGGTCTACTTCCTTGGGCCTCCGTGGCTTTACTGGAAGTTTGGTTCTCTGGCGTTCCTGTTGAGGGATTTCCCGGGTGTGGATGTGGCGCAAGGCGAGCTGCCCATCACGGTGACGCCACCGGCGCGGTTTGTCGTGGTCCCCGAGCGAGCGGAGCAGATGGCTGATGTCCGTACCCTCTGGCCTGGTGGCGTCGAGGTGGAACTCCGCGGACCCGACGATCGCCTGCTGGCGTGGGTCTACGACTGGCCAGGTGCCCCCTAGTGGACGCATGGTTTCTTGACAAGGGCCTTGGGCGCGCTATAATGCTGGGGTGGGAACCAATAGGGTGCCCGCAACTCCTAGCCGGTGATGTGCCGGGAGCATGGAAGGGGTGAGTGGAGTGACGTTTGTTACAGCAGACGACAACGAGTCCTTCGACTCTCTGTTGCGGCGATTCAAGAAGAAGGTGCAACGAGACCGGATCCTCTCAGAGATTCGGAAACGGCGGTATTTCGAGCAGC
>JAKJAE010000436.1:0-235 GCA_022707665.1 Chloroflexota bacterium | reverse complement strand
GGAAGCGGGCGGCGAAGCTACGGAAGAGCCGACGGACGACCGCGAAGGACCATCGCCGGCAGTACTAGAGCACCTCGGTTAGGTGGGTGAGATGAGCTTACGCGATCAACTCCAAGATGATCTCAAAACCGCGATGCGAGCGAAGGACGCTCCGCGGAAGTCGGCGATCCGAATGGTGTTGACCGCAGTTCAGTTCGCATCGGTCGAGAAACCCGAAGGCCTCAGCGATGCTGAT
>JAKJAE010000435.1:1967-2204 GCA_022707665.1 Chloroflexota bacterium | reverse complement strand
AACGCGGAGGGTACGGTCATCTTCCCCATCAACTGGTGGCCTGGTTGGCAGGCTACCGTAGACGGCGTTGTGGTGGCGTCCTATCCTATGATCGGTTCCGGGCGGCTGGCGATCGACCTTCCCCCAGGTGAAGTCACTGTAGTCCTGCGGCTGCGTCCAACGCCTCTACGCCGCGTGGCCGAACTGGTCTCACTCGGAACGATCCTTGGCGCCATTGCCGTCGCCGTGGCTCGTGGC
>JAKJAE010000435.1:0-1957 GCA_022707665.1 Chloroflexota bacterium | reverse complement strand
ATGCGCCGCCTCTTGCGAGGTCTCGTAACCTCCTCCCTGCTGCTTGCCAGCGCGCTTCTGGGACCCGCCCTGCTCCAGCGGTCCCCCACAGGATCGGCAACATTCTTCGATTTCGTTCAGCTACCCTATGCGCATCGCGGCCCCATCATCTTCGGGCAATCACGTCTTCTGGATGCACAGCTCTCGGTAGAGACGGCCGCTCCCGGGGATCAGGTCGCAGTAGACCTTACGTGGGATCCCATCGCCACAGAGCCGCTGACGACCTCGGTGCGCCTGGTCACACCTGCAGCACCACGTCACGGCGTTGACCTCGCTCTGGCCCAGGCCGAGGCGCCGCACGGGCGAGAAGGCTCCTTGGTCATCAAGCTTCCTGATGATCTGGCCCGCGGGCTCTACTTCGTGGAACTCAGGGTAACTGGGCCTGCAGGGGAAGTGCGTCCAACGACGGATAAAGGACTGGGACTGGGAGTCGTCTACATCGGCAGTCTGCGGGTGCCCGAAGGTCCTTCTCTGGTTCCCGACACCCAGCCCATTGCCGTTTTCGAGGACCTGCGCCTGCTCAATATCGAGGCCAACCAAACTGGGCCTACCCACCTGCGCCTCCGCCTGCATTGGTCCACGCCCGGAACTGCGCGCAACTGGAGCCTGTCGCTCCGCGTTCTGGACCTGAATGGCCGGCTCATCACGCAGCAGGACGTCCAGCCAGGATACGGGTACCTCCCCACAACAATGTGGCGTCGCGGCGAACGCGTCGTTGACACTGTCCTGCTGTCACTTCCCGAAGGGCTCGCACCGGGCGAGTACACGCTGCGCGTCATTGCCTACCTCGAGGCCACAATGCAACCAGGCGGCGAGTTTGACTTTCCCATCAGCATCACCATCCCCACGCTCTGGGACATCCGGGATGCGTGTTGCGAGCAGACCCGTAAAGGTGCAACCATCCTCTGCCAGACTGGGGAGGTCGCGCTTCTGGGACTCGATACGGTGGCCGGGCTTGAGGAGGGCGCTGACCTGGCTTTCACGGCAGAGTGGAATGCCCTTCGCGCCCCATCAGAGGATCTCACGTCGACATGGTCGCTCCTCGACCAGGGCGGAGCGGTCTTGGGCCAGACAGAGGCTCCCCTCGGCGTTGGCAGTCGGACATCCGAGTGGCCACGCTACGCGTGGGTGCTCTCTCCCCAACGCATTGACCTCCCGCAGAATCTTCCGCGTGGCCCGCTCTCACTGCACCTATCGCTGAGCGGCGAGGCTTCGGGCACGGTCGCTTGCGGGCGCGTTGCGACGATTAAGGTGTCGCCGCGACCACGCGACTTCTCTGTTCCCACTCCGACCTACCCTCAGAGGGCCACCTTCGGGGAAACGGTGGCGCTGTTGGGCTTTGACTTGGGCGATACAGCACGAGAGGCGATCGCAGCACGATCGGCAACGGTGCGGCGGGATTCAGGCCTTTCGCTGACCCTATGGTGGCAGGCAATCCAAACGCCGGAGCTCGATCTCAAGCGATTCGTGCACCTATACAAGCCCGATGGAGAAGCGATCATGACGCAGGATGACGCGATGCCGCGCGGCTGGACGTACCCGACCACGCTCTGGGTGACCGGAGAGATCGTCAGCGAGACCGTTACGCTCGACCTGCAAGACGTAGAGCCCGGCACCTACCGCCTCGGGCTCGGTTGGTATGACCCCGCGTCTAGTACTCGTTTGGCAGTGACTGGCACCGACACGTCATCGGTTCAAGCAGACCGGCTCACACTCTGGACCGTAATCACGGTCCGACCCTAGGCCACGCTCCTGCCGGGTGCATTTCATCTTGGGGCAAAATGAAGACTGCCGTCTTGCCTATCCTGGGTAGAACGCCCGTCCAGGTGCCAGGGACGCTGTCAGTGCCGGGGACTTTCCGCAGTCCCCGGCACTTTCCGGGCGGAGATGCTGCGCAAAGGCCGCGAGCGTGCGTCAG
>JAKJAE010000434.1 GCA_022707665.1 Chloroflexota bacterium | reverse complement strand
CGCGGTGAACCCAAAGCACCAGGCTGCCGTCATCACCACGACCACATAGGGGATTGAGCGCGCCACGACCCGCCCGATGCTTTCCAGATAACTCAGTCTGCCACGCGCACGCGATGCATGCCGCGCCATCCTCACGATCCACCACGCGGCCAAGAGCGTGAGCACCGGATAGATAGGCAGCAGATACCGCATGGATTTGACCCACTGCGTTCCCTGGTAGAGGAAGTAGACCGTAGCCCACACCCACGGCACAAGGTGAACAACACGCCGCCTATGGATCAAGTCCCAGCCAGCAGCGGCCCATCCAACGGTCGCTGTGAGCCCAAGGGGCAGGCCGAGTCCCCAGTAAACCAGGTTTCGCCAGGGAAACACGATGGGCGTTCGGGCCGTCCACTGGTGCCCGAACGGCACGTCACGCTGCCCGCTCATCAGGTCCTGGACCTCGTGCATCGCGGAAAGCCACTTTGGGTTGAGGGTTATGTCAAGGAACCCCGGGCCAGCGAAGGCATAGGGTTGCATTACCCGGAATGTCAGGGCTGCGGCCATTCCAGAGAGGATCAGCGCTGCTACAGTCCGCAACACGCGCCCTCGTACAGCAGCGGGTGTCGCACACTCAAGGGCATCGCGACGCGGATCTGACGGGTGCCGGCTGGCCAAAATGACACCTGTCAGTGCCACGATCCCCGCAAGTGGCCAGGTGCTTGCCTTAGAGCTGACAGCCAGGCCGGTCGCCAGGCCAGCAGCCAGAAGGTACCGGCGCCTGTCGCGCCGGAGCGCCACCACACAGAACACGAGGGTCCACAGGACGAACACCGTGGCGTAGCTATCCACCACGAAGAAGTGCGAATGCTGCACCGGGAGCACTGCCGTGGCATAGAGCGCTCCAGCCAACAACCCGATCAATCGATCGTATAGGAGACAGCCAAGCCAGATGAGACCGACAAGCGTCGCGAGGTCCATTGTGGCAGATAGCGCACGCCCGACAAGGTGAATGCCGTCATAGGCGAGCAAGCTAGTGGTGATGCCTGAGTCGACCACGGCTCCACGACACAGAGCGGAACTCTGGCAGACGTGGTCGAGCCAACCCGCGATGGCCCGCGTCGTAAACAGAGGCAATGTGCCGTAGACGTAGGATCCGTAGGCGTCGTAGTTCTGGGGGTTCAGCGGTGATGTAGCTGTGTCCCAGTACGCTGACAGACACTCTTGGAGGGTCTTGCAGGCCGGCGCGGCATTGGCATCCGGAACGGTAATGCGGGTCTCACCCGGAAACCGGACCGTGCTGACCACCATCGTGAGGTAACGTTCATCGGGATGGAGGTGCGTGCCGTTGTCCCAGTTGATGCCCTGAAGGCGGAACAGCGCAGCGACGATGACCACCACTGCTGCCAGTGCCAGGAACCGCGTGGTAGTGAGCCACTCCGCCGCCCCGCCGTGCTGCTCCTGGTTCTGTGCCATGGAATCCCTGGTCAATGCGCCGCCCGGCACGTCAGTCGCGCAGAGGCCATCGACCGTTGCGTGGTCGGCTCAGCGCCATATCTCCACCCAGCGGGCCCTCGCCGAAGCCGGCGTGCGCCAGGAGTTCGTCCAGGATGTCCCTGCCTGTACGCCCTGTCAGAGGGCTAATGGCCACGCCGAGATCACGCGCGAATGCCCGTGTCAGGTCGTCGCCCGTAGCGTTGCAGACGAGGGCGATCGCTTGCGCGGCGCTGGCGATGGCATAGCGTGGCTCGATACGTTCGAGGTCATCGAAGAAGAAGGCACAACTGACAAACATCCGCTGTCGATGAACCTGAGCCTCAAGGAGGCTCAGGAGTTGTCGCTTTGCCTCCGCTGTTATGTACGCAAGGTCGTGCTGAACCAGAAAGGCGTCGGGCGTCAGTTGGTTCAACAGGACGTGGATGTAGTCGTCACGCAGTTGCCAGGGCGCCACGTTCTGTCTACGCGCGACATCAACATAGACCTCATCGATGTCACGGGACAGGTTGTCAAGGGCGCGCCTCAACGCGCCCTTCCAGTGGCCACCCCCTGGCGTGCATGAGCAACCGGTGGCCCATCGACCAAGGTGGTGACTGCAACTCCAGGCCGTGTTCTCACGAAAGTCCAGCCTGGGCATCAGGCCCGCGTCCCGCAGCTCGCGGCTCAGCGTGGTGAGGACGAACGTGTCGTCGGGATCGGGGGAGACCAGCCGGCGGAGCACTTCGCTGC
>JAKJAE010000433.1 GCA_022707665.1 Chloroflexota bacterium | reverse complement strand
ATGCCGAAGATCTGCAATACAGCACGGAGCACGAGCAACAGTCCTACAACGCCAAAGACGCCATCAAGAACCCGCATCACCAGTCCGATTGTCACCGTCATCGTCTCTGAGATCCCCTTCCACCCGTCATGCCGTGACAGACCCGTCGCCGTGTCATAGGCGCGCTCCGAAGATAGCACGCCCAATCCGCACAAGTGTTGCCCCCTCGGCGATTGCCGCCTCGAAGTCGTCTGACATACCCATCGAGAGGTGCGTCCAGTCTGCCACCGGGAACTCCTCACGCAGGTAGTCGCGCAAGCCCCGGAGCGATGCGAAGACCCGCTGCGTCATCCTGGCATCATCCGAGATTGGCGCCACGGTCATCAGCCCCTCAACGCGCAGTCCCGGCAACTGCACCACCAGTGCAACCTCGGCCCGGAGCGCCTGGCGTACAGCCAACTCTGCCTCCCAGCCGGCAGCCGCATAGCCATACTTGCTAGCCTCGCCCGAGACGTTGCACTCGAGCAATATGGGGATCTGCCGACCTGCCTCGCAGGCGAGTTGGTTCAACCTGGTCGCCAGTTTGAGCCGGTCCACGGCGTGGACAATATCGAAATGTGCGACGACAAGATCAGCCTTGCGGCTCTGGACGTGGCCAATCATGTGCCAGACCGGTTTGACGGGGTTGGTGCCGAGGTGTTCTTCCACCAGTGGAATCTTCGTTGCGCCCTCTTCCGGACGGTTCTCGCCGAAATCCCGCTGGCCCGCAGCGTAGGCCTCAAGAATAGCTTCGATGGGGAAGGTCTTGGACACCGCGACCAACCGCACATCTGCAGGGTCGCGACCGGCGCGCAGTGCGGCCTCGGCAATGCGTACGTGGACGTCCTGGAGGCGTGCAGCAATCGTGGAGGAGTTATTCATCAACGCGTCCTACCAGCGATACCGCGAATCGAGAGTGGACGACTGTCCATAGCCCAGCGACGGCGGTTGCGTGTTACGACGCCGGAAGATCGGCAACAATGCCATGCCGGCCACAAATCCTCCGATGTGAGCCCAGAAGGCCACACCACCGGTCATCATCTGCACATTGAGCGTCGCCAACCCGTTCAGCAGTTGCACCAGGAACCAGCCCCCCAGAACGAGGATCGCGGGCAGCCAGATGATGCGGATGAAGTAGAAAACGGGAACAAGCGTGCTGACACGCGCCGTCGGATAGAGCAGGAGATAGGCCCCCAGCACGCCAGCAATGGCGCCACTGGCACCGATTATGGGAATCTCGGACCGTGGGGCCACAGCTACCTGAATCAGCGCGGCGGCGATACCACAGAGCGTATAGAAAATGAAATAGCCCAACCGCCCCATCCGGTCCTCGACGTTGTCGCCAAAGATCCACAGATACCACATATTGCCGATGAGGTGTGCCCACCCACCGTGCAAGTACATCGAGGAGAACAGCGTGAAAAGGACCACCGGGCTATACCAATTGCCGATCAGCCGCGCCGGCACCACGCCAAACGACTCGGTCAGGGCAGTGGCATTCTGTCCCAACATGACTTCGAACAGAAAGAGCAACACATTGACCACGACAATCACCAGCGTCACGACGGGAAAGCGCCTCGACGGTACATTATCACGCAGTGGGAACATTGTTGCCTCCAGTGAGGTCAGCTACCGGCCCAGGCCAACGCCCAGTCTGGCACCCAAAAGGTACCGATCTTCAGCCCATAACGCAGGATAAGCGAGGCTACGAATATGATAACGCCCGCGCCGATCAGGATGATGTCCCATCTTTGATAAACAAGCTCATGAACCCAGGTTCGCGCGCGCGTTCCGAAGCAGCGGAGATCCATCGCGTTGGTGATGTCCTCGCCACTGAGGATCGCGTTCATCGTCACCGGCACCACCAGTGGTGCCGTCTTACGGATCTGGGCAATAACCCCGCCCTCGACCTTCTCGACCTCGAATCCACGGGCCTTCTGGGCGTCCAGGGTCGTGTTGAAATCGCGCGCCAACGTGGGCACAAAACGAAACGCCAGGTCCATCGAGAACGCAAAGCGATCCGGCAGGCCCATAGATCGGAAGGTCACCCCATAGTGGCGGGGGTTCATCGTATAGGGAATAATGAGGAATAGGGCTGAGATCGATACCATCCGCACGATCTGCGACAGCGCGAACCACACACGCTCAACCGTAATCGTGGGGTGGATGTTGAGCCCCAGAATGTTCCACTCTGTCCGCCAGAGGATGTGCCCGC
>JAKJAE010000432.1 GCA_022707665.1 Chloroflexota bacterium | reverse complement strand
ACACACGCGACGATGTGCTTGAGTCCCTTTTCCGTGAGGGGCGCGCGGTTGGCATGGGGAGGACCACTGCGGGTCTCGCCATAGGTCATATCCGGAATGTCCGCGATCATCCGGCTATGGAAGGCGACGCCCTGCTTGATGAAGCCGAAATGCTCCGGCGAGTCCTTCATCTTCTGCATATTCTCGGCGTAGTCTTCTGGTGAAGATCCATGCATCGGGAAACGAATGCCGCCGTTGTAGCACCGCACTTTGTCGCGGACCTTGCCGCCCAGCAGTTTGTAGACGGGGCGTCCGGCGGCTTTACCAGCGATGTCCCAGAGGGCCATCTCGATCGCACTGACAGCGCTTCCCCACGGCTTGAAGCTACCCATGCGGCGGATTTTCAGCATCACGCGCGCGACGTCGGTAGGGTCCTCGCCCAACAGGTACTGCTTGTAGAAAAGAACGTGTGGCTTCAGGTATGGCTTGGAGTTCTCGGCCTCGCCATAGCCATCGACGCCCTCGTCGGTCACGATGCGGACGACGGGGTTCTGTCCGATGATCGCGCACTTCAGGTCAGTGATCTTCATGAGCGTTGCCTCCGAGTGGGATTTGGGTATGGGCTAACACGCTTCACCATAGGGCCGTTCAGCGGTTACGTCAAGCGTGACTTGTAGGTTGCCCTGGCTATCTCTGTACCCTCCCGAGGCATGCGGTCTGCGCCCGATTGCACCATCTCCTGGCCTTTTCAGAATGTGCAAACCGGTCCAGAATAGGTTGTGTTCTCGGGACGGGCTATACCCAGGAGGAATGCAACGTTGATGGACGCAGTGGAGCGAACCAACACGACCCTCATCTTCGGCAGGCCGGATCGACTGCCCGTGGACCTGCACAACTTCCAGCCGGCAGCTGCGGCGATGGGCATACCTCTCCAAGAGGTATTCAGGAATGGCGAGTTGCTGGCGGAATCGCAGATTCGGGCGTGGCGCGAGTTTGGTCACGACGTCATCCTCCTGGAGAGTGGGACGTCCTCTTCGGCAGAAGCGTGTGGCGTCGAAGTCGTTTACCGTGATGATGCTGCGCCTGTGGCCACACGACCGGCACTATCGTCACTCGAAGACGTGGAGAAGCTGCGTCCTCTCGATCCGTGGACCACCTTTCCGTGGTCAGAGATCCTGAAGGCGACCCGGATCGTGGCGAGAGAGATTGGTGATCGCGCCTACATCATTGGGCGCGGCGACCAGGGACCCTTCTCGCTTGCACTGATGCTCCGAGGCTACGAGGCCTTCATGCTCGACATCGCTCTGAATGAGAAGCCACACCTCATTGAGCGTCTGCTAGACTATTGCCGTGAGACGGCAACGCGCTTTGCGATGGCTCAGATCGAGGCGGGGGCCCATGCGACCTCTATCGGGGAATCTCCATCAGGTCCCGACGTCGTGTCTCCCCGTCACTACCGCAGGTGGGCCTTCCCTCATCAGGTGCGCATGATCGGGGCCTTTAGAGCCCAGGGAAAGGTGATTGCCCATCACATCTGCGGCAATGTCGCGAGCATCCTGGATGACTTCGTGGCGACCGGGGCGCAGATCACCGAGATCGACCACAAGACCGATCTGGCGAAGGCCCGCGATGCCGCTCGCGGAAAGACGACGATTCTGGGGCCGATCGACACGAATCTGCTTGCTTTCGGAACCCCGGATGCGGTCGATGCAGCCTGCAGGGAGGCGATCGACACGATGCGCGGCAACGCGCCCTTCCACACGGGGTTCATTCTGGGACCGGGGTGTGCGCTGGCGCCGGAGACGCCAGACGACAACATCCATGCCCTTGTCGAGGCTGCACGGAAGTACGGCAGAAACGACGACCAGCCGTAGTCGCTGCTACCACACAGTCCCAACTGCACGTCCTGCCTAGCAGGCACTCACAGGATGGGCGACCGCGGTGGGCAGACAGACCATGATCTTGGTCCCGCGGCCGGGGCCCGTGTCGATGGTGAGCGTTCCACCGTGCTGGCGCACCCGCTCCTGCAGCCCCACCAGTCCAAAGTGCCCTTGGCGGCCGTCGTCACTCGGTGAGCCCATCGACTGGGCTGTCGAGGGTCACTCGGATCGGTTCCGCTATCCGGCGCACCACGGTCCTCGTAACGGCGGGGCTAAGCGGCGTGAGCCCTGCAGCCTCATCGCGAATACCCTTCACCAGCTTGGACGACGTCGCCGTCTTCAGCATGTAGCCATCGGCGCCGGCCCCAAGAAGAGCCTGGATGTAGGGCTCATCGTCGTGCG
>JAKJAE010000431.1 GCA_022707665.1 Chloroflexota bacterium | reverse complement strand
CAATGTCGTCTGAGTCAGCCCCTGGCTGGAGCTGGAATACGCTCTGCGGCACCGGAGTGGAAGACACTATCCTCTGCAGCGCGTCAACATCCGGCCAGGCGTTCCCACCAGCCCCAAACACGCACTGGAGATGGGCCACCAGCTCCTGTCGAATCGCGCCTTCACCAGTATAGTAAGTGTTACCCACCACAACGGTAGGAACGTCCCACCGGCCCGCCTCGCCAATCAGTGCCATCTCCGTAGCCGAAAAGGCCTCATACCCCTCCGGTGTACCGATGTCGACGTGTTTCACTTCCAGGCTCTTGCCGCACTTGGCCTCGAGAGGAGCAATCAGTGTCGAGTAGACGCCCTCACAGGGCAAACAGTCATCGGCCCGGAAGAAGACGATCCGACCGACGACGTCTTCGGGTACGTCAAGTTGATCGACGCGCCCCTCAGCCGTGCCACACGCCACCATCCATAGCCCCAACAGAGCCACAGCCACATAGGAGATGGCTCTGTGCCACCCAACGCCACGATGCATCATCAGCACATTCACCTGCCTAGTCCCGATTTCTCAACCACGACCCAGAAGTTGGGTGCTTGCTCTACCACACGGATGCATACATCCGAGGCCGCAAAGAGCTGCACCAGGGCCGAGGGTTCCAAGAAGCGACTGCGCATCAGCGCTATCGCCTCGCCAAGAGCCACAAGTTTGACCGAAGGTCGGCGGATATCGGGTTCCTCAACCACCAGGGAACCGCCGGGCGAAAGCACTCTGAGGAGTTCTCGGGCAGCAGCGGGCTGTTCCTGAATGTGGTGAAACGCATCGACGACCACGATCTTCGCAAATGTGCTAGCAGCAAACGGGAGTGCTTCAGCACCCGCACGGCAAGGCACCAACTCGCCTTTGATGGCGGCCTCCCGCAGCATCCCGGGCGAGCGATCAAGGACGCAGACACCCTTTACATAGGGGCGGAGCCCTTCCGCGATCCGGCCGGTGCCACCCCCAACATCGAGCAACCAGTCCTCAGTCGTGAGCCCAGCCAGTTCACGGAGACGATCAATCGCCTGTCCCCGGATGACGCGATCGTAGAAAGGTGCTGCAACATCAAAATGATCGAGCGCCCCAAGCCATCGCCGCATTGCCCCCCCGTATCCAACAGAACGCAGGTCCATTCTATCGTTGGGAGATAGAGCGTCAAGCGAGGTTGTCAACGTCCTGTGGAACGCTAGAATAGGGGATGTAAACAACTTAGCACGCGAAAAAGGTGCAACTGCAGATGATAGTGCACATCAGACGAGTCAAGGACGCGCTTGAACGCTGGTGGTGGTTGGGCGTGATTCCCATTGGAGTCGTGCTAGCGATGACACTCCTGACATACCGAAAGCCCGCGACGGTCTACCAGGTGGTGTTGCACTTCACAGTTGGCGGCGCGCCAGCGCAGACGATCTCGGCTGACTATGACAGATACTACGCATGGTTGGCGTCGGAGTACGTTGCCAATGGCCTTGCCGACCTCGCCGTGACCGGAGCGTTCGCGCAAGCTGTGTCAGATCGGCTGGCCGCGGATGGGATGGACATCCCGTCTGGAGCAATCCAGAGCGCCATTGTCACAGATAACGCGCAGTCGGTGATGATTCTCTATCTGTCGTGGCCAGATGCCGAACAGGCCGGATCCATCGCGTCTGCAGTCGGGGAGACCCTGGTAGAACTCGGGCCCACCTACTATCCTCAGATGGGAGGGATCGGACCCGTCGCCCAGCTGGCCGACCCACCTACCCCTACACCGCTGGCTCCGTCACTCCGCACTCAACTCCTGGGTCCCGCGGTCCGGGTCCTCATCGCGACGGCGATTGGGACGGGCCTGATTTTCGTGGCCTCGATCATTGACCCTGTGATCAGGAGGACTGATGATCTTGCGGATTGCGGAGTTGCCGTCGATCAACTGGCGACCCGATAGGTGACACAAAGAGCCGGTGTGGACAAGCCGCCCGGCTCCTTCGTTCAATTCGCGATCAGTTGAGGCCAAGCAGGCGGTCGATTTTCGACTTGTCAAAGCCCACGATCGGCCTGCCATCGATCGTTATCACAGGCACACCTTGCTGCCCACTTACGCGCACCATGTCTCGCGCTGCGCTCGCATCGCGTGAGACGTCGACATCCGTGTACCTCACACCTTTCTGATCTAGGTAACGCTTCGCACTCTTGCAGTGCGGGCACGTCGGCGTAGAGAACACAACAACCCGTGGTGCACGTTTCTTCGTTCCTTCGGCAACCATTG
>JAKJAE010000430.1 GCA_022707665.1 Chloroflexota bacterium | reverse complement strand
GGAACCCGGGGCGGCTCAGCGCGAGGAGGTCCTCCGGTTTCAGTCGCGCCGCTTCATCCAGGATGGCTCTGTCGAGCGTCGTGTAATCCCACCAGGCTGGTGCCACTTTGCTCAGGGGTCGCATAGGCATCTCCTTTTCGTAACGATCGATCCAGGGCGCAATGGGCGCCTCACCGTCACGTCATCCGATGGCATTCCCACCGCTGTGCCTACCGGCATTATCGCCCCCAAGGGACCTCTCCGCAAACTCCAAGCCTTTCCTCAGTCTGCTCTCAGGCCGGGGAGCTAGAGTTGTTACCATATGAGGTCAGAGAGAGGAGACCTATGACAGCCAAAGAGGCCCTGAAGCGAAGGACTGGCGCTTGCCCATATCTGCCCGACCCTACTCGCCGTCCCCCGGCCTTCCTGTCACTGGATGACGCCATCGCCGACTTCGCGCCTATCGAGCTTGGGGATCTCGGCAACGCTGCCCTGCTGCAGCGCGTGACCACCAAGCTGGCTGTGCCGGAGCCGCTTCTTGCTGAGGCCTTGCAGGCCTTTGAGAACGACTACAAGGTCCTGGAGATCGACGGACGCCGCTGCCATCGCTACCAGACGCAGTACTTCGACGCACCGAACTATGGTCTCTATCTACAGCACCACAACGGTCAGCGACCACGCTACAAGGTCCGAATCCGGGCCTACCAGGATGCTGCAGAGGCATTCCTCGAGGTGAAACGCAAGTCGAACCAGGACATCACGCTCAAAGAACGTCTGCAGGTCTCGGATGTCGCGACAGGCATCAGCGCTGAAGGGAACGCGTTTCTGGCTTCGACCTTCCCGTATCCGGCGGAGTCGCTGCATCCCACGCTTTGGACCCAGTTCCAGCGGACCACGTTGGTCAGCACGCAGCGCGCGGAGCGGGTGACGCTGGATACGGATCTCGTCCTCAGGCTTGGGAGGGACGAGATCACGCTGCCCGGGATCGCGATCGCCGAGGTGAAGCGGTCGGATCGTGCCTTGCGCTCCGAGTTCGTGGCGCATCTACGGGCGTTGGGTGCCCGGCCTGTCAGCTTCAGCAAGTACTGCTTTGGCGTGTCCCTGCTTGCGCCGCGCGTCAAGGCCAATCGCTTCAAACCCCAGCACATGCTGCTGGGACGGATGATACGAGAAGGAGAACGCTCATGGATGAACCCTTAGTCTCGGGTATCGGTTTTCTGGTCAATGCGGGCATCGCCCTGCTGATCCTACGGATCCTCTATGCACCCACCAGGCGGGACAAGGATTACGTTCTGATGTTCCTGACCTTCAACACGCTGGCCTTCCTTATCGCGGGCTTGCTCAACGACGTGGAACTGGGAGTGGGTCTGGGGCTCAGCCTCTTCGCCGTCTTCTCGATCCTGCGCTTCAGGACCGACCCCATCCCGATCCGCGAGATGACGTATTTGTTTGCGATGATGGCGCTTCCCGTGGTCAATGCCCTCCTGATGGCCCAGGAGGCGTATGCGAGCCTCGTCACGGCGGATCTCGCCGTCGCCGGCGCACTGATCCTGATCGAGAAGGAGTGGGGCCTGCGCCATGTAGGGCGGAAGTCCGTCGTCTATGAACGCATCGAATGGATCAAGCCGGAACATGCCCAGCCCCTGTTGGCTGACCTGCGCGCGCGAACCGGCCTGGACATTACCCATTGTGAGGTGGGGAAGGTAGACTTCCTGCACGACACAGCAGAGATCATCATCACATACGTCGAGCCCCAACCGGGGCAGCTGGCGGGAATGCCTGGCGCGCCGGCGGACTATGCGCCGCTGTTCTCGACGAAACGAGGGGGATAGAAGGTGAAAAGGATAGGTGTGATTCTGTTTACGTTGGTGTTTGTTCTCACTGCTTGCTCGGTCCCCAATGCCGGCGCGGGCGGGGCCCCGTCCACACCCCTGCCGGTCGACGAGGGGTTAGAGGTGAATGGGGCGCCGTCGAGCATGGCCCAGCCAACCGCAGAGGCAACGGACCCGTTGCCACAGCCCACCCTTGAGCCAATCGACGTGGCGTACGATGAGGAGGACCTGCAGACGGACACCGAGGGCCCGGTGACCGCCACGATCGAGATGGACGGCGACACAGTCACGGTGGAGGGTTTAGGCGTCACAGTCGATGTCAGCCACGTCACGATCAGTGCGGCAGGGACTTACAGTCTCCGCGGCGCGCTCAATGAAGGGCGGATCGTGGTCGATGCAGCCGATGAGGACGAGGTCGTGCTTCTGCTCAATGGGGTGGAGATCACGTGTTCCACCGG
>JAKJAE010000042.1 GCA_022707665.1 Chloroflexota bacterium | reverse complement strand
CTGACGGCAACAGCCTACCTTGCAAAATCGGGGTTCTCGACACTCTTGTGCGAGAAGGAGGCCACAACGGGGGGGCTCGTACGAACCTTTGAACGCCACGGATTCCACTTTGATGGTGGGATACGGGCCATGGAAAACTCGGGCATCGTCTTACCAATGCTCAAGCACCTTGGACTGGACGTGGCGTTCGTGAGAAACCGAGTGTCGATCGGGATCGAGAACCGTGTCATCAGGGTGGACTCGGTCGAGGCTGTATCCGAGTACGAAGCGCTTCTCAAGCATCTGTACCCTGAGAGTGCAGCCGAAATAGCCGCGATCGTGGCGCAGATCCGCAGGATCATGCACTATATGGACATCCAGTACGGGATCAACAACCCCGTCTTTCTAGATCCCCGGGCTGACCGTGATTACTTCATTAAGGCGATCCTGCCTTGGATGGTCAAGTACGCCATGACGATTGGTAAGGTCAACGCACTGAAGGAACCAGTGGTGACCTACCTGAGGCGTTTCACGCGCAATGAGAGCCTGATCGACATCATTACACAGCACTTCTTCCATGAGACTCCTGCCTACTTCGCACTCAGCTACTTCAGCCTATACCTGGACTACTTCTATCCTCTGGGGGGCACAGGCGCACTCACAACAGAGCTCACCAAGTTTGTTCTTGCGCATCAAGGCTCGATACGAACAGACACGGAGATCATGTCTGTAGATCCGGAACGCCACCGTATGTCGGACACCACAGGCAACACCTTCACCTACAAGACCCTTATCTGGGCTGCCGACCTAAAGACGCTCTACAGATGCATCAATGTGGAAAGCGTAGGGGATGACAAGGTGAGGCACGCCACGCAGCTGCGCCGCGACCTGGTACTCAGCAAGACAGGCGGCGATTCCGTCCTCACCATCTACCTGGAGCTTGACCTGGACCAAAGCGTCTTCGCAAACACGATGACCGAGCACTTCTTCTACACGCCCACCAGAGAAGGGCAATCCCAGGCAGGCCCGTTACCTACAGGTCAGACACGCGAAACCATCAAGGCGTGGCTCACGCGATTTCTTGAGCTGACCACCTACGAGATATCGTGCCCAGCACTCAGGGATCCGGCGTTGGCACCACCTGGCAAGACCGGTCTCATTGTGAGCTTGCTCTTCGACTACGGGCTTACCGAGCAAATCAGGGACATGGGGTGGTACGACGACTTCAAAGAGTTCGCTGAGTCCAGCATCATCTCCATCCTGGACAGGTCGGTCTTCCCCGGCCTCAGGGAAGCAGTGTGCGACCGGTTCTCAGCGACACCTCTGACAATCTCCCAGGTCGCTGGCACCTCTGATGGCGCCATCACCGGCTGGGCCTTCACCAACACGCCAATGCCTGCGGAGCATCGGCTATTGCGGGTCGCGGGGTCGGTCCGCACACCGATACCTGATATCCTCCAGGCAGGCCAGTGGACCTTCAGCCCATCCGGCCTGCCCACGGCGATACTCACCGGCAAACTGGCTGCGGATCAGGCCACCAAAGCGCTAAGAAGGCGTCGCTAGAGACCTGCCGGCCCTTGGCACTCCCCTTCGCCTCAGGTTGCGCCCAACGCCTGGTCTGTTGGCACGATGATGTTCAGCAGCATGAGCAAAAGGAAGGTTTCCAACGCGGTCCATCAGGCCTTATCCTCCGACGATCTGCTGGATCCGGTCAACGATGATCATCTCCTGACCGAGCGTGAGCGTCTGAGGATTGATGAAGACTCCGTGGGCACCCGCTGCTGCCACTACGATGCTCGGGTTGCCGGCTCGCAGTTGCGCCAGGATCTCATCTCGCGAGATGCCCAAGCTCTGCTCATCAAAGATAACCTCGGCACGGGGCATCGGTTGTCCTGCTTCACTCGGGAAACTTCGCCGTGCCTCGATGTGCGCATGATGGGTGAACGCATCGATCACGGTCTGCACCTGATCCTCATAGGTCTGCATCAGGGCATCGTGATCCAGATCCAGATAGAGCCTCACTGCCGTCATGAGCCCGACCAATTCCTCTTTCCCAACCTTCATTGGCCTGCCAATGAAGGGCCTGGGGCTGGCGTTGAACGCACAGGCCTCGATGAGATCCTTGCGCCCCAGGATCAGGCCGCTGCTCTGCGGCCCGCGCAGCCCCTTCCCCCCGCTAAAGAGCGCGAGGTCGGCCCCCGCATGCGTGAACCACCAGAGGCTGTCAACAGGAGGGATCTGCGCAGCAGCATCGACAATCACAGGGACTCCGGCGCTATGCGCGATCTCGACGCCGCGTTCCAGCGGGACCTGTCCTGGCATTCGCGCCGGGTTGTAGAAGTAGAACACAGCAGCCGTTCTGTCTGTGATCGCGGCCTCCATTTCATCGTCGGTCGTGCCCTGCTCGGTCCCTATCTCAACAAGCCGCCCCCCAGCCTGGCGGATAGCGAACGCATAGCCAACCACCCCGCGCTTCTGGACGATGACTTCATTCCTCATTCCGTCGGTATAGGGCAAGCGACTGCGCTTCTCTGGATCCAGTCCGGCAATGCAGGCTGCCGTGCTCAGGGCCAGGCCGGCAGCCGCACCGCTCGATACATAGGCGGCCTCGTTATGGGTCCACGCTGCGATACGTTCCCCGACCTTCCGCTGCAACTCATCAATATCGACAAAGTGCTGCGCCGCTTGAGCCATCGCCGCCAGGACGTCCGGGGGCATCAGGGATCCCCCAAACTGGGTTAGTGTCGCCGCGCCATTGATGACCTTGGTTACGCCGAGTTCGTCGTAGATGTCCATTCGCCACGTCCTTTGTCAGGGAGGTCCTACGCCTGCAGCTCAGGCATACGCCAATAAGCGGGGGGTGCCTGCTCCCACTCGGGCATACTCATCCCGGTAGGGTCATAGGCGATCTTGCCGGCGCGCACGGTCAGTTCGCAGACCAGCTTGTGCCTGCCAGTGAGCTTCGCGTGACCGCAGTCCGTGTAGCCGAACACGCCCTCCAGACGCCTCAGTACGGCAACGTCGGCTTCGGCACCAACGCTCAACGTCCCCAGCCCAGGACGCCGGATCTCGCGTGCCGGTGTGACGGTAGAGCGCGCGATCACTTCCTGCAGCGGCATTCCCATGCTCAGGTACTTCGACATCGTTGTGAGCATGCTGACCACGGGCCCGTTGATGTTCGCCATATGGAGATCGGTGCTGATGGAATCCGGCGGGAACCCATCGCGGAGTGCAGGGACTGCATTTCGGAACCAGAAGCTGCCCGCACCATGGCCGAGATCGAAAATGACCCCCCGCTCGCGCGCCTGCCAGAGGTGGTCGTAGACCTTGCCTTCCGCGTCGACGACAGGGAACTGCTGCGCGAAGACGTGCGTGTGAATGTCACCAGGGCGCAGCTTCTTCAGGATCAGATCAGGATAGGGACGTTCCGGTGGACGCGGCCAGAAGTCTACCATCACGGGCATACCGCACCGTTCCCCCGCTTCCAGAGCGAGGTCGACCGAAGTCCAGGGCTGATGCTCAGCGTCCCAGGGTGCCTTGGTCCAGTAGTGAGCGGTCTTGATTCCGACAATCACGTCGGAATAGGCCTGTGCCATCGCTGCCGCAATCCCGGGCTGGAGAGCGCTCGTTTCCTGCTCCGAAGCAGCATTCACCATGCCGCCGGCAGCAATGTTGATGAACGCGAGAACACGGACCTGTGCCCGGTCGATGTAGTGCGACTTGAAATCGGCAAAGTCCTTCCATCCGGCAGTGCCTGCGTCCACCGTTGTGGTAACGCCGGACGCGAGCAGGTGGGCATCAGCGTTCATGCCGCCGACATAGGCCGCGGCGGATGGCACAAATGGGTATACGTGGGTATGAATATCGAGCAGCCCAGGTGTTACGAGAAGCCCAGAGACGTCGACGACCAGAGATGCGGCACCGGTCGAGATACTCGGTTCCACGCGAGCGATCTTCCTCTCGCGGATACCAACGTCCATCTGCCCATCGATCCCATTCGCCGGGTCGATGACGTGGCCGCCCTTCAAGAGCAGGTCGAGCGGATTCTCCTGGTCGTCGTGTTGTGCTGCCATGCACTCCTCCTATCAGCGATATGCGAATCCCCCAACTCCACCTCTCCCCTCAACCACAGAGGTCGAGGGGAGAGTGTCATCAGCATCGGCCCTGCCTCAGCTCTTCCGCAAACAGCAGAGATGTCTGAAAGGGCCACAGGAAGAAGCACGATGCCGCGTGCACGAGCTACGACTATCTCTTCTGCAGGGCCTTCTGGTACAGCGCCGTCCCGTAGAACTCATAGGACGCAGCCTTGTCGGGCACGTCGACGAGGTGCACGGTGAAACGCGCCGGCACCCCATTGTCGGGCAGATAGTCCTTGAAGAAGTCCCTGTAGGCCTCGGCATACGCTTTGCGCAGCCGGTCCTGTTCTGCGGCATAGCCAAGGGGGTCGACAAGAGGATTGGGCGACTTGGGCTGGCAGCCAAAGGCGTGAATCTCGATGAAGTCGACATCCTTCAGGGAATCGCAGATGCCGGCCTCCTTGAGCCATAGCTCCCAACTCTTGAACACGAGAGGAATCTCCTGCTTGGGATCCATTGTGACCAACTCCTCGAGCCCAAGTACACCTTTGGCCGAGTACCCCCCTGTCAGCCCGGCGAACGAGATCTTGAGATCGCCATCGGGCAACTCCTCCGTAACCAGCGAAGAGAGAACAGGGTGGTCACCCTGGTAGTAATACGTCAGCTTGCCACGTTTTTTCACGTTGAAAGGCATTTCTGTACCTCCGGTGTTGGATCAATCCCACCCATTCTCGTCGGGAAACACGTTGCTGTACTTGGTGCTCGACCGGGGCTCCGCCATCATGTCAGCAACGGCCTCGCGCCAGGTGTTGTAGTGGGCAGTCTCTTTGTGCTTCGCGGGGTCCTCGGGGGTGCGATACACCTCGACCAGAACAAAGCGCGTGGGCTCATCAGCCTGTTGGATAACGTCAAACCGGGCTATCCCCGGCTCCTGGATGCTGTTTCGAGCGTTCTCGATGCTAGCCTGCTTGAACGTCTCGACGCAGTCTGGCTTTACATGCACATGAACGTGGACAACCAGCATTGGCGCCTCCTTCGTCTGCGTGAGCGAACTACACCAAGGATAGTCCGCTCCACAGCCCACACAAGCGCCAACGCTAGATCCCCGGAAGCGTATCCTCGTCGTCGTTCGGAAGTGCATCCCGCCCGGTCTCCCCAGCGATGTAGTTAGCCGCAGGTTGCTGGATGGGGAGGATAACGTTAAAGCGGCTCCCCGGACAGGTGCGAACATCGTGGCCAGAGCTCTCGACCCACACCCTACCCCGGTGTGCCTCGACAATCCCCTTGACGATTGCCAGACCCAGTCCGGGACCACCGCCACGGAATTTGATCGTTCCTGAGGAGTGCAAGCTAACCTCACCGGTCTGGTAGAACTTGTCGAAGATGCGCTGCTGATGGACAGGATCAATGCCGATGCCCGTATCTGCAACCGTGACCTGAATGCAGTGTTCGGGCAGTCCGTAGAGGTCATACGACACAGGTTTCGCCGTGACCCTGATCTCGCCACCATCCGGCGTGTACTTGATGGCATTCATCAGCAGGTGCCTGAACACTTTGTCGAGGGCGGCTCGATCAGCCTCGATAGTGGAAAGCCCCGCGAGATCGGCAAGCCGCAGATCAATGTGGCGCTCGATAAGCGCCTCCTCCAGGTCGGAGACGACATGCTTGAGCAGCGCGTGGAGGTTAATAGGCAAGAATTCGAGCTGTAGCGATCGGCTCTCGATCTCGGCGATATCGACCATACGATCGACCATCTGCTGCAGCCGTTCTGCTCCCAGAGAAAGGCCTTGCACCATGCCGTTGATCGCCGGATTGCGCTTGAGAAGCGGCTCTTCCAGTAGCAGGTTGCTGTAGCCCGTGACCAATGTCAGCGGCGTGCGTAGTTCGTGAGAGGCCAGCGAAATGAAATCCGACTTGGCCCGGTCCAGGCTTGCCAACTGACGATAGGCCTCGGAGAGCTCCATATAGACGCGTGCGTTGTGGAGCGCGACACCTGCCTGACCGGCGAAGGTACCTCCGAGCGCAACTTCGCCTGCCGTGTAGGGTCCGGGCCTCTCTCGCACCAGCGAAAGCATGCCGATCACCTCGTCCCCGGCGTTGATCAATGGCAAGCCCACCCACGATCGAGCTGGGGGAAGATCCTCGACATACTCCCAGTCCGACCGTTGTTCCATCTCCGGGATTACGAGCGGCTCTTTGGACTCGCAGATCGTCTGGAAGACATCGCCCGGTTTGATGCGTACACGAATGTCCAGAGGATTGCAGTTCGGGGGGAACCCTCGCGCCGCAACAGTCTCGAGTACATCATCACGCCGCAACAGCACCGAAGCGCGGTCATACCCCACAATCTGACCCAGACCCGTAAGGATCAGGTCAAGCACTTCGGAGACGTCCAGCGTCTGAGAAAGGGCGCGTGCCACCACATAGAGGGTGTCCGAGAGCGTGCGCTGTGCATGTTCGAACTCATACCGCGAAGCATTGCGGATCGCGATGGCAACCTGGTCCGCAAGCGCATAGCAGACACGGCGATCATCATCGGTGAAGGCATCGCGATGCGCAGCTTGGATGTCCAACAGGCCCAATAGGACATCACCTGTTACCAACGGGATGACCATCTCGGACTGTGTGGTGTCCAGGGGGCCAATCCGCACATACCGCTCATCCTGGCTGACATCGTTCACACAGACCGCCTCATGGTGGCGTGAGACCCATCCCATCAGGCCGAATTCCCCTACGATCAACCGGTATCCCTCGTCTACGAGCTGTTGGCCTGCCTCGCCGGTCCCTGCCCGAGCAACGAGGTAATCTCCCGTTGGATCGGTCAAGAAGACCCCAACGAAGTCATACCCAAAACCACTCTGAAGCGTTCGAACGACATGATCCAGCAAGGCATCAAGGTCAAGGAACGCGTTTACGCTATGCCCGATGCCGATCAGGGTCTCGAGATGCGTCGCACGCTGTTCGTACATGCGCGAGCGCGACTCCACCGCACGGCTCAGGGTCTGGAGGTTCTGGATACCTCTCAGCCTGGCCACTTGCAGGACCAGACTCAGCGTCGACGCAGACAGCAACGCCGCGCCAGCCGCCTGCCAGGTGCTCAGCGATAGCCATGGCCAAGCAATCGCCAGCCAGCTGGCTACTGTGACAGTGATCAGGCCAATAAGCATGCGCAGGGAGAGCAGCAGATATCCAGCGCCGATCACGAGAAAGATGAGATGCGCAGTACGGAGTGCGTTCTCTGTGAGCGCCAGGTGCAGGAGTCCGTTGGCGAGCACGAGCCCGGAGACAAGTCCCGACCAAACGAGCGAACCAAACCGCACTGACCATCGCTTCTTTAGAGCACTATGAACTCCAAGCGAGAACAGGCCAGACAACAGTGCCACGGGGAAAGTCACCGCGCACGACGTCGGCGTGAAGATAGCGTAGAAGAGCGCATAGAGGATGTACAGCCCACCCAGAATCAGGGTAGTAACCATAAGGCCTTCCCACCTGATCTGCTCGACATCAGGGGGACTTGAGCACTCTGCAAGAAGCGCAGACACCAGCGGACGCGTGTCTACTTGACCCCGCTCCTCCGATGTGTCGTGATTATCCATTGGCACTCGCCATTTGTCCCATAGATGCACTAACGTCATTATACAGTCGAGCCACACGACGTACCATTTCGTAAGGTTTCGGTAAGGTTACAGGTTGATGGAACCAAGTGTGAGGAGAGTACGGACTGGCGTTATAATCAGTATAGAGATGAAAGCGTCAGGCCCAGGGAGGAAGATGGCTTCCGGGAGGACCCATGAAAACATTGCTCATTGTGCGGCATGCCAAGTCCAGTTGGAAGCAAGATGACATCCCCGATCACGACCGCCCACTCAAGAGACGCGGCAAGCGCGACGCACGTGCGCTTGGCCTGCATCTTCTCGAACAGGAACTGATCCCCCAACTGATCATCTGTTCGACGGCGAAACGTGCACGGCAGACCGCCAAGCTGATGGCCGAGGCCGCCGGATTCGAGGGGGAGATCGCGCTGGAGCCAACGCTCTATGAGGCTGGCCCGATGGGCTACATTCAGGCGCTGCAGAGCATTGACGAGAGCTACCAGCGCGTGCTCGTCGTCGGTCACAACCCAGGGCTTGAGGTACTACTGGAGGTGCTCACCGGCGAAGCCCACTGGCTTACAACAGCGGCGTTGGCCTGTATCGAACTACCGATCTCCGCCTGGCCCGAGACCCAAGAGTATGTGGGAGGACGGCTCGTCAGCTTGTGGTCTCCAAAGCAGGGTCAAGGCAACGAGGCGGGCACGCTGTAAGGCCCAAAGGCAAGGTCGTCCCAATATCCTCTGCTGTCCAACCCGCTGTAGGAGAAGATAGCGTGGCCTTGGGCACCTTGCTCGCGTGCGATCTCGATACGCCACGCGATATCCTCGAAGGTCGCATAGGAGCCACCGATGCCGGGGTAGACCGGGCGCCCGCCGCTGGCGTCGAGGAAGTCCGCCATGAGGACAAACCACTTGAGGGCGGAGTCGCTCTCTCCCCCGTATAACATAGGGGCAATCGCGTCGACAGCCCCGCTTGCTAGCCAACCTCTGGAATCCTGGTAGTAATCCGAATAGCCCTCGCTGAGGCCCCAATCCCACTTATCCACGTAATAGGGCCAGACCGCTGCCGAAACCTGTGCTCCCGGACGCCACGCGCGGGTCACATCACGCACCCGCGTAACCAGAGCTGTGATGCGATCGCGCTGCCATTGAGCGCGCGTCGATGACGGCTCGCTGCCTGCAGCAGCATTGCTGTAAGGATCATAGGAATAGGCCAGTCCAGCATAGCGGACAAGATCCAAGTGCACCCCGTCAACGGCATAGCGCCGGACGATATCCTCGACCACATCCACAACGTAGTCGTTGACCTGGTCGACACCTGGACTGGCCCAGAGATAGCTACCCCAGTCGAGCAGCATAGCCGTTTGGTCGCTGTCATGATGTCGCCACGCCCACCCCAGGCCATACTCGCCGGGGTGATCCGGATGTGTCGAGGTGTATGTGAACCGGTCGAACATCTGAGGGGGGATCGTGGCAGGAGGTGCCAGGGCACCATAGGAAGCATTTGGCGGGGAGAGCCACGCTGTGTACACATTCACGTAGGCGTGCACCTCGATGCCAGCAGCATGTCCGGCCTCGAGCATACGCGCCAAGGGATCCCAACCCGGGTTCAGCCCGAGAGTATCCGTGACCGTTCCTGCGCTCAACCGTGATGCCCACGGCTCAAGCCCTGGCGTGTAGTAGGCATCGCCCGCGGCACGAACCTGAAACAGAATGGTGTTGAAACCGGCGTCGCTGACCTTCGACACCATGGCATCGATGTCGCCGGGTGTGGGAGCAACGCCAAAGGTCGTCCAGTCGTACCGCGTAACCCAGATCGCTCGACGCTCAATCATCGCGGGAGGCTCTGACCTTGACACGAGGGGGAAGTAAGCCGTCGGCGTCAACGATGGGGTGCTTTGCAGAGATGATGGCGCGCTAACCAGGGTTCCAGGCGCCGGATACGTGATGTCCGGCGCATCTGCCTCACCGGCCATCGCGAACCATGCTTCGGCCCGGCCGATCTGCCCGGCAAGCTCCTCAAATCCCGCCGCCGCCGCTGCTGGCACAGGCATTGTCGGTCGCAGAGCTGGGCTCGGAGCCCTCAGCGCCAGCAAGAGCCCCAGAACCACCGCTACTGAACTATGAATACAGCGAGCGCGATAGGCAAGAGGCACCCATCGCGCTCCACACTTTGCGCGGATCCCTACGTGGATGCAGTGGGTCAGTGCGCCAGATCGCACTGCCCTTCGCCAAGGATCTCGATCTCGAGACCTTCCATCGTGCGGATCGTGGCGTGAACAGGGCAGTGTTCCGCCACACGCTCGATGGCCCTGATCCTGGCCTTGCAGTCACCATGGGGCAGCATCACCGTTGCCTTCAGGTTCGCCAGGCGCGTCGGGTCATCAGCTTTGTCAAATGTGATATCGACGCGCATCCCCGTATCATCGATCCCGTTCTTCTCACAGTACTGGGCCACAAAGGCGCCGATGCAGCTTCCAAGCGAGGCAACAAAAAGCTCTGGCGGAATCGGACCACGGTCGCTGCCCCCCATTCCGGCCGGCACATCGATGAGCACCGAGTGCTTGCCAATCTTCGATTCAAACAGCATGTCACCCTTGTAGTACGTCGTCAAAGTCGCCATCTGTCCTCCACTCTATCTTGATATGCGGTCAACAGCACCACCGACGGAACTCAGGCGAACGCACCAGAGTGTTCCCACAATACCGGATTGCTGCCTCAAAACAAGCATCGATCCTGGACGTAATGGGCGCTCCCCACCGGCAGCACGAAAGGTCTAGCCCTCTCGCACCAGCATCCGTACGACCTCCCCGACATACATCCGGTGAAAGTCACGCGTCGGGTAGTTCCGATCAACGACCTGGGGGTCAACAAAACCGTTCTCTTGCAGGTCCTGAGTGTAAAGCTTTCGACACTCGATCACGAGACGCGCCTCATCGAAGTAGATGGCCCCTGTGCTGCCGACCACTGGCGTTAGCCCTGTGGCGGCAACCTTGTCCACATCGCGCCCGGAATAGCTGCCACAGAAATCGAGCACATCACGGTGCGCCGCGTCGAAGAAGGTCAGCGAATACACGCTCGACCCTTCTATCAGTGGGAAGGTATAACGCTGTGGGCGCACAAAGCAGAACGCGACCGGGCGTCCCCACAGGATGCCCATACCGCCCCAGCTTGCCGTCATCATATTCAGCTTCTCACTCGTGCCGGCGGTGATCAGCATCCACTCCTTGCCGATCAGGCGAAATGGGTTGTCCGGTAGCTGTTCGGGATCAATGGCTCTGAAGCGCGGTAGCTGTGTCATCACGGATCTCCTTGGTGTAGATGCGGCTACTTACCCCTTTGCCGGGCGATCACTCTGCCTGCCAGGTAGATGACGGGACGAGGAAGCACGGCCGATAGCGTGGCCAGGAAGCGATAGACGGGGCCGGGAACCGAGATCGGCCGATCGGCCGCCAGATCGCGGAGTGAACCTGCAACAACATCCTGCGCCGACATACAGAGACCATCCGGAATCGCAAGGGACTGAATATCGGCACACTCCTGGAACTCGGTCCTGACAAAACCCGGACAGAGCGATTGGGCACGCACGCCCGTACCCGCCAGCTCCTGATGCAGCGCCTCTGTAAAGGAGCGCAGGTAACACTTGGTCGCGGTGTAGGTCGTACTGCCATAGATCGGATAGAAAGCAATGAGCGACGACACGTTGATCACGATCCCGCGCCTTCTGGCAAGCATCCCCGGAAGCGCTGCACGTGTCAACCGCACGACGGCAAGGACGTGAAGCCGGATCATGTCCAGGTGGCGGTTAATGTCGCCCCTGGCAAACGGCCCGTACATCCCAAAACCAGCATTGTTGACCAGAATCCCGAGGTCGTCGGTCGATGCAATCGCTTGCTCCACAGCCGCGATCCCTGCATCGGTCGCCAGGTCAACCGGCACTACGCTGACCCTCACGCCATAGATGTCCGTCAGATCCGAAGCCAGGGAATCGAGTCGATCCTTGCGGCGAGCGACCAGGATAGGGTTGTACCCCATAGCCGCGAGCTTCGTCGCGTAAGCCTGGCCAATCCCGCTCGAGGCGCCGGTGACCAGCGCCGTAAGCGATTTCCCGGACTGAACCTCAGCACGCCGAAGGAGTGGCGAAGACCTACGAGCTCTCTCGCGATGCAGCCATGTCAAGCCAGCCAGGAGACCGGTGACAAGGCCCATGCCCAGCCAGACTCCCCTGCGCTGCTCCAAGTGTCTCCCTTTCGTCACGCGCTACCTCCTCAAGGCAGATCCGAATGGTTCGTGCGCCTGATTATAGCGCAAAATACCCTCAGCCTATGCATGTGCTGTACCGGGGCTTGCCCCACACACCCGCCGGTGTATGCTTGCGCTCAGACTCATATGCGCAGGAGGACGGAATGACCCAATTGCCTCGATCTGAATATCCGCGACCGCAGTTCGTGCGCGATGCATGGATGAACCTCAACGGCCCCTGGAGCTACGCCTTCGACTTTGGCAACTCGGGACGGGAGCGTGATTTCTACGCGTTGTCAGACTTCGCCCAACTGCCCGATAGCGGCACCATCACAGTGCCGTTCTGCCCCGAGAGCAAGCTCTCCGGCGTGGCGCATACTGACTTCATCGAGACGATGTGGTACCACCGCAGAATATCGGTACCGGCAGCTTGGGCCGGCAAGCGCGTGATCCTGCACTTTGGCGGCGTAGACTACGAGTGCGAGGCCTTCATCGATGGTGTTTCCGTAGGTCGTCATTGGGGCGGTACCGTCGCCTTTAACTTCGACGTCACGACATACGTAACCGCCGGCGCTACCCATGACCTCGTCGTGTACGTACGTGACGAGGTGCGCTCCGGCGTACAGCCTGGCGGCAAGCAGTGCCCTGCCTATCGATCCCACGGCTGCCTCTACACCCGTACCACGGGGATCTGGCAGACGGTCTGGATGGAAGCGGTACCTGAGGCCGGCCTCAAAGACGTGCAGATCATTCCGGACCTCGACAATGCCAGCTTTGTCGTCGTGCCGACGTTCTTCACGCAACGGAGTGGACGCAAGTTCCGCACAACGGTCCTTGCCCAGAACAAGGTCGTCGATCGGCGAACGCTTGCTGCCGGCAACGGCCTGCCCTACGTGTTGCCCATTGTCGATCCGCGGCCCTGGTCGCCAGAAGATCCCTTCCTCTACGACCTGGTCTTCGAGGTCATCGAGGATGGGAGTGTCGTCGATACGGTCAAGAGCTATGCCGGCCTGCGCAAAGTCCACATCGAGGGCAACCGCGTCTACCTCAACAACAAGCCCTTCTACCTGCGCCTGGTTCTGGACCAGGGGTTCTACCCCGACGGCATCTGGACCGCGCCGTCGGACGAGGCGCTTCGCCATGACATCGAACTGTCCATGGCTGTAGGCTTCAATGGCGCCCGGCTGCACCAGAAGGTTTTCGAAGAGCGTTTCCACT
>JAKJAE010000429.1:310-2276 GCA_022707665.1 Chloroflexota bacterium | reverse complement strand
GGTGCGGGCACGGCCCTGCAGGCTGCCGACGGTGTCTTCGACAGGCCGAACGAATCACTGGTAGGCACAGTCGATGTAAGCAGTTGGGAGGTCGGGGAGTACACCTTCTACGCACGGGCCCTGGATGGCTCGGGCTTCTGGGGACCCACGGCGTCGGCCACGGTGCAGGTGGTGGAAGTGACCTACACCGTCTTCCTGCCCGTTGTCGTGAACAACAGGTAGCTGAGCCTATGGCCGGGGCCTGTGAAGCTGCAGGCCCCGGCCAGGGTCAGATGAGCAAACCAAAGTCATATGAGGGATCCAAGATGAACCGACATATCGCAGCTGTCAGAACCGGGAACGGGCCAATGGGCGTCGCAGTGAGCCATCTGGCGTTGGCCCTTGGTCTGCTTGTCTTGCTCTCCGGTGGTCTGTTCGCCGGGTGGCGCTTGCTCAACCCCAAGCCGCAGTGGGAAGCGGGCACGATGCCGATCAGCGCTGAGATCGAGGAGAAGTTCGGCGTGCGCTTCACGTTCCTGGCCGTGACCGCTGATGGGGGCATGGTTGAGCTGCGCTACCGCGTCATCGACGAGGACAAGGCCGCCAACTTCGGACACTTCACCGAGACGGCACCCCTGGTGATCTCGGAGGATGACGGCAAAACCATAGATGTGACCATCATGGGGCTGCATAACCATCGCGTTGAGCCCGGGCGCACGTACTACGTCCTCTATCGCAACACCGAAGGCGCCATCAAGTCAGGCCGTCCGGCAACGATCGCCGTTGGCGATCTGAAAGTGGAACACGTCGTATCCTGGTAGCGTGCCTTGAGTCCTGTTTGCCAGATCGGACCGCATCGTGGCGTTCGTCAAGCACGGGCGTGTCCGGAGCAAGCGAACCAGCCAAAGTCCACACTAGTAGAGGAGAGAACTGAGATGAAAGTCGTCGCCGTAGCTGTCATGATCCTTGCCTTGTTGATCGGTATCGTGCCCATGTTCACCGACTGCGAGTCCCACGGGCGGATGCTTACGCTGGCCGATGGCCGCCAGATCTCGATGAAATGCCACTGGACAGGCGTGGCTGAGTTGGCGGTTAGCGTGCCGCTGCTGGTGGTGGGAGGCCTGATGTTCTTTTCGCGACGGAGAGAGTCGGGGCGTACGCTGGGCACTGTCGGCACCTCGCTGGGCGCCATGGTTCTCCTCCTGCCCACCGCGCTCATTGGTGTCTGTATGAGCCCCGATATGCCCTGTGTCTCGCTCATGAAGCCGGCCCTGCTGCTGATGGGCGCGCTGGTCGTAGTTGCCAGCCTGGGAGCCGTTGCCTTCAACTGGGGTCAGGAGAAGCAAGTAGCGTGACCCTGTCAAGACTGGTTCTGAGGAATCTGCGCGGCAGCCTCTTCAGAAGTGGGGCGATCTTTCTGTGCGCTGCGCTGGTCGCTGCCCTGGGCCTGTCGGCCACGCTCTTGGTTCGCGGCGCCGACGCTGCCTTGCGCCGCAACCTGAGCCGGTTGGGCGCCGACATCGTGGTCATTCCCTGGGGGACGATGTCGCAGGACTTTGACAGCGCCCATCTGGTGGGCATGATGACTGAGCGCTGGATGCCGCGGGTCTATATGGAGCGCATCCGGACCGTGCAGGACGTGGCGGCTGTGACGCCGCAGCTCTATCTGTCGACCATCGCCGAAAGCCCATTCTGCACAATGCCCGACCTGCACCTGGTGGCCTACGACCCGGAGACGGATTTCGTGCTACGGCCCTGGTTGGAGCACAATCCCGTCGGTCATCTGCGCCTTGGCGAAGCCGTGGGTGGCTCCGCTATACTCGACCCCGATGGCGACGGCAGAATCCAGCTCTATGGTTATCCCATCATGCTCATCGCGAATCTGGAGGAGACGGGGGGCGATGTCGATCACACGATCTTTGTGAGCTTCGACACGGCGCAGGCCATCCTTGACCTGGTGCAGAAGGAGCCTCGACCCGCCTTCGAG
>JAKJAE010000429.1:0-300 GCA_022707665.1 Chloroflexota bacterium | reverse complement strand
CCGCCATGGTCAAAGTACGACTGGGCAGCAATGTCCACGACGTGGCCGTACGAATTCTGGAGCAGGTAACCGGCGTGGTGCCTCTGGAGAGCGCTGGCCTGTTCCAGACACAGAGGACGCAGATCGTTGGCCTGTTGCGCACCATCCTGGTGTTGCTTGGCGTGACGTGGCTGCTGTCGATGTTCTTCGTGGGCCTGGTGTTCTCGCTTGCCGCCCACGAGCGGCGTACCCAGATCGCCATACTGCGGGCGCTGGGAGCTACCCGCGATCTGGTCCTGAAGACGCTGTTGCTGGAGGGTC
>JAKJAE010000428.1 GCA_022707665.1 Chloroflexota bacterium | reverse complement strand
GAAAAGTCCGCAGCGTCGGCTTCTCGTGCCACGGGCTGGGCGCGCTGCGGACCGCCGTCTCAGTGCCCTGGGTCGATGTTGTCCTGGTCCGCATCAACTATTCCGGCGTCAACATGGATGGCAAGCCCTCCGAAGTGGAGCCGGTCATCGCTGACCTCTACGCAGCCGGTAAGGCCATCTATGGCATGAAGGTTCTCGGATGCGGGCCGCTCACCCATGATGTCAGGCGAGCCATCGAGTATGTCCTCGGGTTGGGAACGGTTCATGCGATGACCATCGGCATGAGTCATCTGAGCCACGTCCAGCAGGCCGCAAGCCTGGTAGAGGAGCTCGCCCCGAGATACGCCATGCGCTAGGCTGCGGGGCCCAACAGGGTGTACACCAGACAGCCGCGATCAGAGACAACGGCCAGGAAAAAGCCAACGCTACCCCAGATCGGAGACAGTCGTGAAGAGCATCGAGGTTCGCTACAACATGCTGCGCCCCGCACAGATCGTCGCCCGGCGCAAGGAATGCCCGGTCGCCTACATCCCCATCGGCACGCTCGAATGGCACGGCGTCCATAACCCGGTGGGTGCCGACACCCTCCAGGCGGAGGGGCTCGCCCTGTTGTGTGCTGAACGGGGAGGTGGTCTGGTCTTTCCACCGCTCTACTACGGGGAGAGCCGCCTTGAAGCACTGATGGAGGCCAACGCCGCCGATCGTGAGGCCATCGCCGCGGCGATGGAGCTCTCGCCTGACAACTTCCTGCCCGACCGGCATCCGTTCACCGCGACGGACCAGGCCCTCAACTACCACAAGCTGCTCCTCCACATTCTTGCCGAGGCCGAGAGCCTCGGCTTTGAGCTGGGCGTCATCGTTGCAGGGCACTATCCCCTCATCGACCACGCCCGGGCAGCCGTGCTTCAGTACAACCAACGCGAAAACGGCAAGATGCTCGCCTGGGCCTTCGTCGACTACCTTCTGGTCCAGGACCAGTATCCCCACGCCGGAGATCACGCCGCAGGCTGGGAGACATCCCACGTGATGGCGCTCCATCCGCAGACCGTAGACCTGAGCCTGTTGCCGCCCAGGGGCGACACCCTGATCGGGATCGGCGGCACGATGCTCCCTCAGGATGCTACCGCCGCATTCGGACAACAGACCCTGGATGCCGCCGCGGAGATCGCGATCAGAGAAGTGCATCACCGGCTGGCCAACCCACACCTCTACCGTGGCCATGGGTGCAGTCTCCGCGAGGGGTTGTGGCGTCACTCCTGATTCCCCCTTCGAAACGACCTGGAGATTAGCAGGGACTCAGCCAATGCAAACCACCTTCGATACTTCCGACCTCCCTACCCCGAAGACGTGGCCTGAGTGGGGCGCAGTTTTTACCGACCTCGACATCTGGACACCTGCAGTTCACGAGATTTGCCGCCGGGCCCACATCCCAGTCCGCACAATCGAGTCAGGCTATCCTGGCAGCAACGCGGTCTTCATCGTGAACAACCACACGCCGTCGGTCGCCGTTGTCAAGATCTACGCTCCCCTCTGCCCGGAGGACTACACGCTCGAACGCGTCCTTCACCCCCTGCTGAGCCAATGGCCCGAGATCGGCGCCCCGCACCTCCTGGCGGAGGGCACCCTCGGGGCCAATGGCACGTGGCCCTACATTGTCCTCAGCTACATCGCTGGCGAGCCCATTCGAGAAGTCCGCGAAGACATCCCCAGGCGAGACCTCCTGGCAGCGTCTCGAGACCTTGGCCATCGCCTGAGGGTGCTGCACAGCATCCCGACATCCGCTCTGGCCGGGATCGACATCTCAGCCGAAGGGTGGCAGCGTACCGCAGAGCGTCATCTCGACCAGGGTATGCAGAAGCTTCGCGCGCACAGGGCACTCCCAAAGAACGTCATCGACCGCCTCCCTGGCGTCGTCCGTACTGAGCTCCAGAACGCAGCAGCAACGCCGTTGGTGCTGGTGAGTGGCGACGTGACTGAGGACCACGTCATGTTGGCAGAACACGACGGCCATTGGACGCTCACAGGTCTCATCGACTTCGCTGATGCTCTTGTTGCCCCGCGTGAGTATGAGTGGATCGCGCTCTGGTTCAGCGCGCTGGACCGTGACACCGCCTGTCTCCGCACATGCCTCGAAGGCTATGGCGGAGGGGTAGTGACCGATGCAGCCTTCTACCGCAGAGCGTTCGCATTCACGTTTCTGCACCAGTTTGGCTCCGAAATCGTTATCGAGACACTCGACCGGCTGGGCAAACCCGAGATCGACTCGATCGCTGCCCTCCA
>JAKJAE010000427.1 GCA_022707665.1 Chloroflexota bacterium | reverse complement strand
GGTGTTTGTCTTCCTCGATCTGGGCCATCGTCTCGTAGTAGTCGGCGCCCATCATCACGACGCGATGGAGATGGGCTCCCGGATTGACGATGCTGCGCAGACCAATGACGCTATCTGCGACTGAGGCGTTGTCGATGCGACATCCAGGAGCCAAGACAACGCGGCGGATGCTGGAGTCCATCACGCGGCTGCCCGACAGGTAGCGTGCGTGGGTGTAGATGGGCCACTCTGGAGCGAAGAAGTCGAAGGGCGGGTTGGGGCTCGCCAGGGCCAGGTTCACCTCATAGAAGGCGCGGATCGTCCCGATGTCTTCCCAGTAGCCATCGAAGGGGTATACCATGACGCGCATTCCCTTTTCAATGGCAGCGGGGATGATGTGTTTGCCGAAGTCGGACCCCGTCTCGTCGCGAAGCACTTTCACCAGCGTCGGTGTTCCGAAGACATAGATGCCCATGGATGCAAGGTAGGGGTGATCTCCTTCGAGGCTGGCGAGGTTGGGGAGCATTTCCTGAGGGGGCTTCTCGACCCATTCGGTGATGCGCCCGTCGGCGTCGGCCTTGAGGATGCCCAGCTCGGAGGCGTTCTCGGCGCTGACAGGCTTCGCTGCAATCGTGATGTCGGCCTCGTGGCTCTCATGGTACTGAACGAACTTCGAGTAGTCCATGCGGTATAGGTGATCGCCAGCAAGGATGACGATGTTGCGTGCCTCGGGGACCTGAAGTTGGAAAAGCTGCTTGCGAAGGGCATCTGCGGTGCCCTGGTACCAACCCTGGCTGCTTGGCGTCTGTTCGGCGGCGAGGATACGAACATAACCACCGGAGAACGTATCGAACTGATAGGTCCGGGTCACGTGGCGATGGAGCGATACCGTGTTGAACTGGGTTAACACGAAAATCCGGTTGATGCCGGAGTTGATGCAGTTGCTGATGGGGATGTCGATGAGGCGATAGTAGCCGGCAAGAGGCACGGCCGGTTTGGCGCGGAGTTTGGTAAGCGGGTAGAGGCGAGTGCCGGCTCCCCCGCCCATAATGACACCCAGGGTGTCCGTTGTGAACCTCAGCATGTGGTGCCTCCTTTGTGGGCTGCCGCGTTATGATCCAGTCCGAGAGATAGGGTGGTTTGCCAGCGATTGCACCGACCGTATGCTGGTATTATAGCGAGGCGAGACAAAGGCGCAACGGTACGCGATGTGCCAATTTGGACAATGGCATGCGTGTAGCATGCGGAAGGCGGCGGATGGTCGCAGGGGTGCGAGCGGGCAAAGCGGTAGCGTCAGATCCCGCGCGTCGGAACGCGGCACCCGCGCGTCGGAACGCGGCACCCGCGCGTCGGAACGCGGCACCCGCGCGTCAGGACGAGTGGCGCAGAACCCTTCGCAAGGTGCGGAAACCTTGCGAAGGGAAGAGGCGATTGGCGAAACCTTGCGGAGGGGGAAAGGCGATGACGATGGCGCGGGGGATTGACGGCCAGTGGCCGTGGGTTATAGTGTGGCCGATTGACCTGCTTTAGCTCGACGGTAGCCCGATATGCCCATATCCACCCAGACCTGTCGTCGTGTCCTGCTTCTTGCCCTGTGCCTGGGCTTTGCGCTCAGGTTCTCGCAGCCCACGCTTGTGGAGTTCAAGCGGGATGAGGCCACGATCGCGCGCCTCGGACAGGCAATCGCCTACGAGGGGTACCTTCCAGCGGTGGGTGTGGATTCGTCGCTGGGGATCGACAATCTCCCGTTGACGCTGTATCTGGTGGCGCTGCCTCTACGGCTCTGGTCGGACCCATTAGCCGCGGTGCTCTTCACGATTCTGCTGAACAGCTTAGCGCTGCCCGTTGGATATGTCGTCGCCCGGGCGGCGTTGGGAGAGCGGACGGCAGTGGTGAGTACGGCGTTGTTTGCCGTGAGTCCGTGGGCCGTGCTGTATGCACGGAAGATCTGGGCACGTACGTTGCCGCTCTTCGTGCTGCTTTTCATCAGCGCACTCCTGTTGACGTTCGTGTGGCGGAAGCGTTGGGCGCTGGTTGCCGCCTTTGCGGGACTGGCGGCGCTGCTCGGACTACAGCTCGAGGCGCTGGCGTTCGTCCCCCTGTTGGCAGTCGCGATCCTGTTATACCGCGATGCCGTCTCGTGGCGCGCCCTGTTGGCGGGACTCCTGGTGTTCGCACTCCTGCTCGCGCCCTATGTTGTGCACGACGCGCTGCACGGGTGGGAAAACGCCCGGGGATTGCTGGCTTACGCTGCGGGCGGTGGGGGAACCTTTTCGTGGGATGCTGTCCGGTATTCGTTTGCG
>JAKJAE010000426.1 GCA_022707665.1 Chloroflexota bacterium | reverse complement strand
GCCCGTTCAACCGAGAGCGAACCGGCGTCGTCCTGGGCGTAGCAGGGGGCCAGAAGCTCATCACGCCGTTGACTGCCCGCTTGCAGTATCCCATCTGGGAGCGCGTTCTGCGTAGCCACGGCATCCCGGAGGAGACCGTCGCCGCCATCGTCGAAGATATTAAGCTTGCTTACCCCGAATGGAATGAAAACGCGTTCCCCGGCCTCCTGGGCAATGTGATTGCCGGTCGCATTGCCAACCGCTTCGATCTGGGCGGACTGAATAGCGTGATCGACGCTGCGTGCGCGAGCAGCCTGAGCGCTCTCAAGATGTCTGTCGGCCTGCTGGCAGAAGGCAGTGCCGACATGATGATCACGGGGGGTGTAGACACCGACAATTCACCCTTCACGTTCATGTGCTTCAGCAAGACCCCGGCATTCTCTCAAGGCGACGTGCCGCGGCCCTTCGATGCCGGGGCGGACGGGATGATGGTGGGGGAGGGGATCGGCATGGTCCTGCTCAAGCGCCTGGAAGATGCGGAGCGAGACGGTGACAAAGTCTACGCCGTCATCCGTGGTATTGGCGCCTCCAGCGACGGCAGGTTCAAGAGCATCTACGCCCCGCGCCCGGAAGGCCAGGCATTGGCGACGCAACGGGCTTACGAGCAGGCCGGCATCCCGCCGACGAGCGTGAAGCTGGTGGAAGCCCATGGCACGGGCACAAAGGCGGGCGATCCAGCCGAGTTCTCAGGCCTGGTGCAAGCATTTGGGCCTGCGAACGGTATGGGACAGACCATTGCCATTGGGAGCGTGAAGTCGCAGATTGGCCACACGAAAGCGGCTGCAGGCGTTGCCGGGCTGATGAAGGCCGCTCTGGCACTGCACCACAAGATCCTGCCACCCACGAACAACGTGGAGAAGCCGAACCCCAAGTGGAGGATCGAAGAGACCCCTTTCTACATCAACACCGAGAGCCGCCCCTGGATCCAACACCAGGGTGAAGGACCGAGACGGGCCGGTGTCAGCGCCTTCGGGTTCGGTGGGACGAACTTCCACGTGGTTCTGGAGGAGCACCGGTCAGACCATGAGGGCGCCTATCGTCTTCATCCTGTCGCACAGCCCTTCCTCTTGCACGCCGGAACGGCGGGTGAGCTTCTGGTCCAGTGCCAGCAGGTCCTGGGAGCATTGCAGTCCCCTGAGGGCGCTGACGCATACAAGAGCAGTGCTGCCGTGAGCAAGACCCTCGTGGTTCCGTCCACGGATGCCAGGCTGGGTTTTGTTGCCGCCTCAAAGGAGGAGGCCATTGTTCTGCTTGACCAGGCTGTGGGAATGCTGCAAGCGCGACCTGACGTCGAGGCGTGGGAGCACCCACGGGGCATCTGGTACCGACGCTCGGGTGTCGACTGGGATGGCCGGCTTGTGGCCCTATTCCCGGGGCAGGGCGCTCAGTACCTGGGGATGGGGAGCGATCTCGCCGGGAACTTTCCTCCCGTGCGGGGTCTGATAGGGCGAATGGACAGTTTGTTTTGTGATGAAGGAGAACGCGCGCTATCGTCTGTGCTCTACCCTCCGCCCGCTTTCGAGGAAGCGACCACGCAGGCACAAGAGACAGCGTTGATGGCAACCGATTACGCTCAAGCTGGCATCGGTGTCATCAGCGCGGGGATGTTCACCCTTCTGGCCAAAGCTGGATTCCGGCCGAGTTTCACCGCGGGTCATAGTTTTGGTGAGCTCACAGCGCTATGGGCCGGAGGCGTGCTGAGCGATGAGGATTTCCTGCGGCTGGTCAAGGCCAGAGGAAAGGCGATGCGTCCTCCGGCTCGGTCGGAGAGCGACATCGAGGATGAGTCGACCGGGACCGGGCCTCAGGAAGGCTTTGACGCAGGCACTATGGCTGCTGTTCAGGGCCTGCGCGAAGGCGTCGAGGACATCGTCAGGGCCTTCGACGGGGTTGTGGTGGCCAACGATAACTCGAACTCGCAAGTCGTGATCGCGGGTCCGACCGACGCGGTTAGAGCTGCGTCTGAAGCGCTGAACGCCAAAGGCTACAGAGCCACCCTGTTGCCAGTGTCAGCGGCGTTCCACACCGGAGCGGTCAGCCATGCCTCGAAGCCATTCTCTGAGGCTGTGGCCAGTACCGAGTTTCACGAAGCCAGGGCCAACGTCTATTCGAACACCACGGGTCTGCCATACCCTGATGATCCCGAGGTGGCCAAGGCGCTTCTCTCCGACCACATCCTCAAACCGGTCCTGTTCAGGACGCAGATCGAGAACATCTACGCTGCTGGCGGGCGGATCTTTGTCGAATTCGGACCTCGACGGATCAC
>JAKJAE010000425.1 GCA_022707665.1 Chloroflexota bacterium | reverse complement strand
CGCCGCCTCTACACTTACATCCAGAGGGCAAACGACGCCGAACGAGCAGGGAGGTGGCAGCATGTTCGAGACCTTGCAGGCGACCGCGCGCCTCAGCGCGACGCTCAGAGTGGTCAGCGCGATCAGAATCGGCGCAGGTAGAGACACCAGTATCGACTCCAGCGATCTGCCCGTGGTGAAGGATCTGTTTGGCAGGCCTTTCATCCCGGGCTCCAGCATCAAGGGTGCCGTCCGGAGCTACGTGGAACGGATCGTCCGGACTCTTGCGCCGCCTCGCTGGGGGGCGAAGGCCACGTGCAATCCGACAGGCCCACGCGCAGGCTGGTGCGTGAGCGATCTCACCCGCGAGTCATTCCACGACCCGGCAGACGGACGCCTGCTGGATCGCCCCATCTACGATGCCCACTGCCCTGTCTGCAAGCTCTTCGGTTCGCCATGGATCGCCTCCAAGGTCGCCTTTGCAGATGCCACGCTGATTGGCGAGACCTGGTTCGGCAAGTATATCGTCCGGGATGGCGTCTCCATCGACCGCGACACGGGAACCGCCGCCGACGCCCGCAAGTTCGACTTCGAGGTGGTTCCAGGTGGCACCGAGTTCGACTTCCAGGTGCGCGCGGACAACCCATCGGACCTCGAGCTGGGCTTGCTCTACCTCGGCATTACGGCGCTCCAGCGCAAGGAGCTTGCCTTTGGCGGTATGACCAGCCGCGGTCCGGGGCTGGTTGAGCTGGTTGAGCCTGAGTGGAGACGCACAAGATTCGACGCGTCGTCCGACGATCTCCTCGCTGAGCTTCTCGGACCAGGAGGCAGCCCATTGCGGTCTGAAGACCTGGAAAGCTGGGCTCGGGACGCAATCGATTACCTCAGGAGGGGGGAAGAGCTGTGCACCGTGTAGTCATCAACGAAGCTGTCATCAAGCTGAAGATCACGCCAGACGGCCCGGTACTCATCAAAGCCGGCGAAGCGTTGTCAGGCATCGAGCCCGACCTGCCCGACATGGCTTTCGTGCGTACCTACCACGGCGGGCGCGAGACAGTCTACCTCCCCGGCTCCTCCCTCAAGGGCGTGATCCGCAGCCACTGCGAACGCATCGTGCGCACCTGCGTGCCACCCAGCGAGGATAGCCCCGCAGCGTGCGACCCACTTTTCGACAAGCTTGAGCGGGGCGGCCCTCGCATCCATCCGAAGGAGAACCGCGTCGTCTCCTGCTGCAAGTGGCTGCAGGACCGTCACAGGAATGCCGGTGGGGCAGAGACTTACACACAGTCGTGCTTCGTGTGCAAGCTATTCGGGAACACCAGCCTTGCCTCTCATAGCAGTTTCAACGACGCGGTCCCGATCGACGGGCTCGCCGACGATGATGACCCGAACCTGACCGAGGAGCGCAACGGGGTAGCCATCGACCGCGTCTACGGCTCGGTCGCGGGAGGAGCGCTGTTCCAGTTTGAGGTGGTAACACGCGGGACGTTCGGAACCGACCTTCTCCTGCGGAACTTCAGCTGCGCCCACCTTGGCCTGATCGGTCTGGCACTGCGGGACCTCAACGACCAGCGCCTTCTCGTAGGCTTCGGCAAGTCGCGAGGATTGGGGCGCGTGAAGGCAGAGGTCGCGTCCGTGACCCTGCGTCGCTGGGCGCGGCTGGACTCCGGCAATCAGAGGCTTGTTGGCTTCCTGGACCCCTCCGTCGAAGAGCGCTACAGGCTTGGCCTATCCGATGTCGCGCTGGCAAATGACCAAATGGATCTGCCTGTCGACTACGGGCCCGACGATCTGGGCATCGATGCCGCCAAGGCCGAGGGCGAGGAAGCCCTGGGAACCCTGTGGCGGAACGCGGCCCAGTGTTGGGCAGCCGCTGCGCAGGCTATGGGGGGTGGGTAGGTGGTCCACAACGACGACCATGTCAGCGCAACCTACAGTTTCGTGCCCTTTCCTAAACAACGTGCACGGGATCTCGAACCGGCCAGACACGATGTCGCGTTCGCACAGGGCCGCGTGTCGGGCGAGATCCGCGCGGTTCTCTTTGCATTGACGCCTATCCATATCGGGTCGGGACGTGAACGCCTGCGCAGCGACAGCGACCCTCCAATCGTCAAGGGCGCGATGAGGTCCTGGGTACGCAATCCACCGTCACAGGACCAATCTGCCCGCGCAGGAGTGAACCGGCTCATCATACCCGGCATGTCCATCAAAGGTGCAGTTCGCTCAGTCTTTGAGGCCATCACGGGCTCGTGTGTATGCATATCGAAGGCGAACGACGTCGACCGAGCATGCATGAGCAGAGATCGCCAGCGCGATCTGTGCCCCGCGTGCCGTGTCT
>JAKJAE010000424.1 GCA_022707665.1 Chloroflexota bacterium | reverse complement strand
GGCTTGCCACGATGCATTCACTCTACTGGCCTGTCTCTGATGTCCTGAGTGCAGGACAGACGGTACTGGCGATGGCTGTCGGCGCCACAATGGCGATCCGCGGTGAGATCACCGTGGGGACCTACCTGGCCGCGATGGGGATGGTGACCTGGGTCATCTGGCCGATGCGAAATCTGGGTCGCCTTATCGTGCAGGTCTCCACGGGCCTGGTAAGTTACCAGCGTGTCGTCGATGTGATTCGAGAAGACCGTGAAGATATCGTCGACGGCAGTGTGCCGATGGACACCCCGATTGAGGGGCAGATCGTCTTTGACCACGTCGACTTCGCATATGAACCTCGCACCGTGCTGCAGGATCACAAGCCAGTGCCCCGTCGAGGCCGTCGGTCGCGGCAGAAGGATGCCGTGCAGGACCCTGCTGAAGCCGTGCCGCAGGCTCAACAGCCTGTCGATGTCCTGAGAGACATCTCCTTCCGATGCGAGCCAGGTCAGGTTGTTGCGTTGTTGGGTTCGACAGGGTCCGGGAAGACCAGCATCATCAACCTGCTGCTGAGGTTCTACGACTACCAGCAGGGCAGTATCCGTCTGGATGGCGTTGAGCTCAGCGCATACCCGCGGACGCTGCTTCGCCGGAACATCGGGATCGTCGAGCAGCAACCGTTCCTGTTCTCTCGGAGTATTCGCGAGAACATCGCCTACGGGGCTGATCGCGAGGTCTCCGATGCTGAGGTCGAGGCTGCGGCAAAGGCTGCGGCGATCCACGACATCATCCTGACGTTCCCGGCCGGCTATAACACCGTGGTCGGTGAGAAGGGCGTCACCCTGTCCGGTGGTCAACGCCAGCGCATCGCCATAGCGCGAGCGCTTCTGAAGGATCCACGCATCCTGGTTCTTGATGATGCTACATCATCCGTCGATACCGAGACTGAGGAGCAGATCCAAGCGGCCCTCAAGAGGCTTATGGTGGGCCGGACCAGTTTCGTGGTCGCCCACCGCATTCAGACGGTGATGGACGCGGACCTGATTCTGGTGCTCGACCGGGGGCGCATCGTGCAGTCAGGCAGGCACGAAGCGCTGATGGCGGTTGATGGCCTGTACCGTGAGATCCACGATCTGCAGTCACGGATCGAGGATGAGGTGCAGCAAGAGGTCGCCTGTGAGGCACCTCTATGTCTAGAGGGTGAACGGATATGAGTGACGTGCTCGAAGAGGAAGACTACACGACCAAGGTCAACACACGCGTCGTCATACGCATGTTCCAGTTGGTCCGCCCTTACTGGCATTGGGTGGCCGGCTTCATCGTGCTCATCGGCACGACGTCGGTGCTAGACTCGTACTTCACCTACCTGGGCAAGCTGATTGTCGACGACGCGATCGGGGCCGGTGACGCATCTATGCTCTCCCGTCTGTTGCTTCGTTATGGGGGGATGGCAGTGCTGCAGGCTGTCACAGTATGTGGCTTCATCCTGCTGGCGAGCTTCCTTGGTGAGCGCGTCCAGTATGACCTGCGGCGCAAGCTGTTCAGGCATCTCCAAGAGTTGTCGTTCTCCTACTTCGACAGAACTCCTGTGGGCTGGATCATGTCACGAGTGACGTCCGACTCTGAGCGTATCGCGGAACTCGTCACCTGGGGGCTCGTGGATATCACGTGGGCTATCCTGAACATCACCACATCGATCATCTTCATGGTATCGATCAACTGGCGCCTCAGCGTTCTGGTGTTTGGTGTCATCCCACTCATGATGGGTCTTGCCTTCTGGTTTCGACAACGCATCTTGTTCCAGTACCGTGAGGTTCGCAGACTCAACTCGATCATCACGGGGGCGTACAACGAGAACATCACGGGCGTGCGGGTCGTCAAGGCGCTGGTTCGCGAGAAGCGCAACGCGGCGGAGTTTGGGGAGACGACGGGCGCGATGTACCGTGCTGCGTACCGCGCTGCCTGGTTGTCAGCGCTCTTCCTGCCGATCGTCCAGATCATTGGGGCTTTGGGTACAGGGGTGGTGGTCTGGTATGGCGGGCTCCGGGTTGAGTCCGGCGGCATGACGGTAGGAGGGATCCAGGCCTTCCTGAGCTATCTGGCCTTCATCATGTGGCCCATCCAGGATATGGCCCGTGTCTATGCTGAGATGCAGCGTTCGGTGGCTTCCGCTGAGCGCGTTTTCTCGCTAATCGATGCGAAGCCAGACGTCGTCGACCGCGAGGGCGCGATGGAGGTAGATCGGCTAAAGGGAGAGGTCACTTTCGAGAACGTTGGGTTTCGCTACAAGGACGGCGACGCGGTTCTGGATGGCTTCAACCTGCACGTGCAACCAGGGGAA
>JAKJAE010000423.1:2072-2327 GCA_022707665.1 Chloroflexota bacterium | reverse complement strand
CTGGCGCGCCACCAGCGCGGGATCTGCTTCAGGCCCTCTCTGGTCGCGATACCCGGCAGCAGAACCCGTGCCCATGGCATCTGCCGGGGCACCGACGGCAGACAACATGCAGACTGCGACGACTGCCATGAGACCTCGGTTGTACGTGTTCATGCTCAAAGCCTCCAGTTCCTGACAGCGTGCCTACCAGCCCCAGGAGTTGCTGGCTGTGCGGTGACGTAGCTGCAACGTGGCTTCTGAAGCGGCTGCCGGTTC
>JAKJAE010000423.1:0-2034 GCA_022707665.1 Chloroflexota bacterium | reverse complement strand
GGCGCCAGGACAGCGCAGCCGCCGTCACTCCACCGGGCCAGGCCAGTCGAAGGCCAACAGGTTGGACACGAGGACCCCGGGCGGAGTGCGGGGGTCCTCGGCGTATAGCCTCGGAGCGACCACCTGCGCTACATAGCGTCCGGCCGGCAGCCCCAACTCCGTACAGACGCCGAGAAGCTCGGAGAACCAATAGAGCACTGATTTCCCCGGAGCCAGCAGGACCGGTGGCTGCGGCCCGGGGCCGCTGTACATGCCAGGCGGCTTCATCCACTGCCCCACGTCGTGCGGGTAGAGCCCCCGTCCATCGGAATCGAAGAGAAGCAGTACGGGAATGTACTCTGTGAAATCGCCGGTCAAATGTGGCAAGGGGTGCACGGGGACGTCGGACTGAGTGACGTTGGTCATCACCAGGTCGATGGGCAGAGCCCCAGCGTAGATGTGCTTCGCGTCGCTACTCAGCAGGAGTGAGACGACGAGACCGTTCGAAGGCGGCCCCGCTGGGGGTGTCTGGGCCTGGGCAGCGGTTGAGATTGGATCTGCCCCGGACCTCCAAAGACAGGCAAATGAGACGGCCAGCATGAGGACGGCGCTCAGGTTTCTCATGTCTGCTCTCCTCGAGTCCCTGGAAGCGTGATGCATCAGGGCACCCACACCCAGTCTGGATGCATTGGGTAGTTGGCATATCTGTCGGGCCAGACAGGGTAGTCCAATGTGGATACAGGCTGTGTGGCGGATAGATGCCCATAGTCCTTGACGCCATGGGGAGGCGGCCCGGGATCCTCGTGGAAGGCGCACTCAGCCGCCCACTCGCCCGACGCGAGCGGAACCCATGTCCCACCGTCCGGGCGAAAGACGAGCCAGGTGCGAAAAGCGATGTGGTCGCTAACGACCGAGAATGCGCTCGCGGTTATCTTGGGCGTGTCCGGCAGCCCCCCCTGTGCGGTCTGTCCCTTAGGGGCTTGTTCGGATTGGGACAGATACGGCAGTACGTTGTCGAGCCAGCATGCTCCCTGCGTGCTGAACGTCCCTATTCTACCACCATAGTCCTGCGCGGAGGCGTTGCGGTTGATGGTCTGGACGAACGCGAACTCCCCGCTGAAGTCTGTTGGCGAGTTGCCGGAGAACCAGAACCACATGGCGGGCACCCCAGCCGGATCGCCATAGGAGATGATGCCATTGTTGTCGATGCCAATGCGGCTATCTGGCCCCGGCGTCAGACTGAACTGCACATTCGTTGGCTCTTGGACAGTCCACGTCTGTGCCTCCGCACTGACGCTGCGGCCCTCGTACTTCGCTGACAGACCGACTTCTGCTGTGCCGCCGTCGTACCAGTGGAACGAGACGTTTGGTTGCTGCAGGTCCTGCTCTGTCAGTTGAGTGACCGAGGCCGTGGATTGGTCCGCAGCTATGTCGTAGCTTCTGATCCGCTGCCCGCCGATACTCCACTGATAGTCCGTCAATGCCACTCCGGCGGGCTGGACATTGGCGGAGAAGCTCTGCGGCAGGCCGACACAGGTAAGCTTGGTCTCAGGGTTGGGTACGATATCCAGCCCCACGACCGTGTAGACCACGGTGGTGAACTCGAGGTTCACTGGAGCGCTTTCCGGTGTCTCCTTCTCTGCCGCGGCGAGGATCGTGTACGCGTCATCCACCGCCGCCGATGGGGTGGTGAAGGTCCAAGGTCCGTGCTCAACGTACTTCGGCCCCGGCGCCTGCAGTAGGCCGCCGCTCAAATCCTCCACCTCGTCTGCCTCGTGAATCCACCAAGCGTACTCCGCATACGAATCCCCGAAATCATCGATGACGCCCTTGAACGTCTCAGATTCCCCTTTCACGAACACCGCATGGTTGGCCGGCTGGGTGATCTGGACCGTGATCGCGCTGGCCGTCCCATACACGCAGAGCATGAGTACCCCGCACAGCAGAGCCGCCGGGATTCTGACTGTACCACTCATTTGTTTCCCCTCCCAATGGGGATTTTGACACCGGAACCGATGAGCTTCTTGGCTGACTCGACGGAACGAGTCTCTTCCG
>JAKJAE010000422.1 GCA_022707665.1 Chloroflexota bacterium | reverse complement strand
CCTACGGCAGCCGTGCGAGCCCACAGTCCTGCGGAAAAGTGACGCCCAGCCGCGTCTGCGGGAGCCTGCGCGCGGGCCGGCGTTGTGTGCTACAATGGGCAGAGCACGATGGGCGATGAGGCTCGCCCAGGGGGATACCCCCGATCCATTGGCTTGCCGATTGATAGCCTCTACCCTTGTGATGCCAGGGGCGTCACACCAGGTAGAGGCTGTCTTCATGCATGAGGCTGAGGCGGATCTTGGACAGCACGATGGAGCACACAGACGCTCAACACTGGGGATGGAGGCCGGCGCCGGTCGCGACCGTGAGTTCAGTCCGGGCGACGTCGTGCGCCTGCAAGCGGGCGATCTGGTCCCGGCGGACCTCGCGCTGGTCGAGGCCAGAGGCCTGGAGGTCGACGAATGGGAACTCACTGGCGAGATCATGCCGGTGAGCAAGCGCGTAGGCGACGGCGAGCGGGTGACCCTCTACCATGGCAGCCGGGTCACGCGGGGAAGCGGCTCTGGCGTGGTCATCGCAACGGGTGCCGAGACGGAGTACGGGCGGCTCGCCCGAGGCGCGTGGGATAGGCGGGCATCGGAGCCCCCAACCCGCATCAGCCGGCACTTCGGGACCGTTGTCCTGGTGCTGTTGCTCGCCCTGGTGCTCCTGCTCATCCGGGACAACGCCAGGGCGATCGCCATCGCGCCGTGGGCATTTCTCGCCATCCTGTTGGCACTGCCCAACGCCGGCTATATACGCTATATCATGGCCACACGCACGGTGAGGCGGCTTGCCCGCAAGGGGATTGCCGTCCGCGACGCGGAATGCCTCGAAGCGATCGCCCACCTGGACGTGGTCTGCTTCGACAAGACGGGCGTCCTCACCGGGCTTGACATCCAGGTCAGGGCCCTTGTCTTTCCAGACCAGGCGTCCGAGGAGAGGCAAGCGCTGCCACAGGACGCCCGGGGCCCGCTGGTAGGGCTGGCCTGCGCCCTATGCAACGACGTCTACTTTCCTGACCGGCTCGACGACGCCCTTCCTGTCGATGCTGCACTGATCGCCTTTGGCCAGGCGCACGGCTTCGACTTCCGCCATCTGGTCACCCGGTATACCAGAGTGTACGACAAGCCCTTCGACTCAGAGGATCGTGCCATGGCTGCCGGGTTTGTCCGCGGCAACGAGCACCTCTGGTTCGCCAAGGGTGACCCTGACATCGTCCTCAGGATGTGCTCGGGCTACCTGGATGCGTCGGGCACCCCGCGGCGTGTGGACGGCTCAACCTTGCGCTCATTGCAGGGCGTCCTCACGGCCGCGCGAAAGCGAGGCGAGATCGTGTTGGGCCTGGCCTACAGCACCGAGGCGGACATGCCGCCACGGCGGGCCACCTTCCTGTGCCTGCTGTGCCTGCACAACCCACTGCATCCGACGGTCTCGGGGCTGGTCAGCCACCTGGCGGAGCTGGGGGTGAGATCCGTCATGCTCACCGGAGATCGGGCCGAGACCGCGGTCGCCGTCGCCAGACAGGCCGGCCTCGCCGGTAGCACCGAGGCCACCATCAGTGGCAAAGAGATGGTCCGCATGCCCCTGCAGGAGGTGGGACGGCAGGCCGGGTATGTCTCCATCTTCGCCCGCCTGTTGCCGTCGCAGAAAGGGATCCTTGTGCGGCTCTTGCAGCAGGGAGGGCACCACACCGTCGCCATGGTCGGCGATGGGCCGAATGACACGGTAGCTCTCAAGATCGCCGACGTGGGCATCTCCTTTGCCGAGAACAGCTCGATCCTTGCGCAGCGGGCCGCCAGGGTCATCATCCGCGACCTTGCCGATATTGAACGGCTACTCACAACAGCGAGGCGACTTGGACGCCAGGTCCAGGCGGTTCGCGTGACGCGCACCGTCACCACCGGGCTGGCGCTCGTGGGCGTTCTGGTGGCGACGCTGCGCGCGATCTGGGCCTAGCACAAGCCGTAGGGCAGGGTCACTACCATAGGCACTGGACAGCACGGAGGGACAGCGTGACACACATCATCCTGGTTCGACACGGCCAAACGGCGTGGAATCGCGTGGAGCGTTTTCGTGGCAGGGCCGACATCGAGCTCAACGACAGCGGACTCGCCCAGGCGGAGGCAACGGCCCGGCGCATCGCGGCAGAGTGGCACCCGGAGGCCATCTATGCGAGCCCGTTGTCGCGGGCGCGCACGACCGCCCAGGCGATCGCCCGGCGAGTCGCCCTGGAAGTGGTCGTTGATGCAGGGCTTTTGGACATCGACTACGGGCAATGGCAGGGCCTCACCCCCGACGAGGCCCACAGCCGTTGGCCCGAGGCTCTCGATGAGATCGCTGTCATGGCTCGC
>JAKJAE010000421.1 GCA_022707665.1 Chloroflexota bacterium | reverse complement strand
GTCGCCAGGGCGTTTTTGCCCTGGTTGTAGCCGTGTGCGAAGACCACGACCGGGCGCTGCTCATCCAGATCACCGGTAGAGGGCACCGGTACGTAGATGTCGAGAGAGCGTTCTTTCGCGGAGTCCTGTAACGGGGCGAGATACGGGACATCCTTGACGATGGTCACCATCGGCATCTTGGTCGGCACAGCCGTCTCCGTTTCCGGCAGTGTCACCGGCTCCTCTGTAGCGCCTGCTGCGGCTCCATCTTGAACACCCACTGTCGCCTCGGGGGAGGCTGAGGGGATCGGTTGAGTGCACGCACTCAAGAGCCCGTATGCTATCAGTATGGTCAGAACCACAGCGACGACGGATGGTGACGGGCGTTTCAACACTGATATCCTCCCAACGCCAGGCATCTGACTTCCCGGTGTGAGCTTAGTATAGACGTGACTACCTGCGTCACCAATTCGCCTCCCCGCGCAACTTGCACTTGACGTCTGTGGTAACCGTGCTAATATATGAGCATGCGCTCATATATTAGCACGGAACTGAGATATGGAAACAGTCCACAAGGTTGACTTAGGTGATGAAGTCGTGGCTACCCGACAACAGGCCGGATCACGGCTGGAGATACTCGATGAGGCCACGGCAACCCGGCTGGCCGCGACTTTCTCGGTGTTGAGCGACCCGACCCGGATCAGGATCATCTCTGCGCTCGCAGCGCGCGCGCTATGCGTTCATGAGATCGCGCGGGCCCTGAGAATGACGCACTCAGCGGTGTCGCACCAGCTTGCGCTTCTCAGGGAGATGCACCTGGTCACCGGCACAAAGAAAGGTCGTCACGTCACATATGCCCTCGATGATGAGCATATCTACGACCTCTATTCCCAGGGGCTGGCGCACATCCGGCACCAATCCTGAGGCTAGACCCTATGACCACGTTTACGCATCCACACACAGTGAAAGAGGGCGACGATCGCCAGGGCATCGCGGCAACACCGAAGGCCGTGCGGATCCAGGGACTGACCTGTTCCGATTGCGCGCGACGGATCCAGGCCAGTGTCGCGTCGCTAGACGGCGTGCGCCGGGTCGAGGTCGATGTAGCGACGGGCACGCTCTCCTTTGAGGTGCAGGTTCCTGAGTTCGACATGGCCCCGGTTGCGAGAGCCGTCGAGGAGACGGGACATAAGCTGGCCTCCGATGGCGACCGGCAGCAACGGCGCGGCGGCCTTACAGGTTTCGTCGGGTTCCTGCTGAGCGCACGGGACACGAGGCTCACGCCACAGGCGCGTTCCCACTGGCCAGCGTAGGAGTCTTCCTGCTCGCGATTCTCGTGGGGGGCGTGCCTGTGTTACGCCACGCCTATCAGGAGGTGGTGATCGCACGCAGCCTCGGCATTAGCTCGCTCATGGTCATTGCGGTATTTGGCGCCACGGCTATCGGGGAGTGGGCGGAGGCAGCTATCGTTGTTGTGCTGTTCTCGCTTGGGGAGGCGTTGGAGGGATTTGCGGCAGAACGAGCCAGGGGCGCGCTCGAAGCCCTGCTGGACCTTGCACCACCTTTGGCCCTCAAGCTCGACAGCAGAGGCAACTGGGCTGAGGTGGCGGTTGTCGACCTCGCACCGGGTGACCACATTATGGTCCGTCCCGGCGATCGTGTGGGGGCGGATGGGATCGTGTCGTCCGGTTACTCTGCAGTGGATCAGGCTGCGATCACGGGGGAGAGCATTCCGTCTGACAAGGCTCCAGGCGATCCCGTCTATGCCGGTACTATCAACACCTTTGGTGTGCTCGAGATCAAAGTGACCCGGCGGGCTGCCGACAACACGTTGAGCCAGATGGTTGCGCTTGTGCGCGAAGCACAGTCACGCCAGGCACCCGTTCAGCGTTTCATCGATCGCTTTGCCCGCGTCTACACGCCCGCTGTGGCCCTTGTGGCTATTCTTCTGGCCGCGCTTCCCCCTCTTCTGTTTGCCCAGCCGTTTTTGGGAGATCGGGGGTGGCTGATGCGGGCGTTGCAGATGCTGGTCATCGCGTGCCCGTGTGCGCTGGTGATCAGCACGCCGGTCACTGTCGTGAGTGCGCTGACGCACGCGGCGGGGCGTGGCGTGCTGGTCAAAGGGGGACGTACGCTCGAAGCTCTCGGACGAGTCGACGTTGTGGCGTTTGACAAGACGGGTACCCTTACTACAGGGCGTCCCACGATGACGGACGAGCTGAGGGTGTGCGAAGACAGCTCGCATGAGCACAACGGGTTGGGCTATGCGGCCTCTTTGGAGAAGCACTCGTCGCATCCACTGGCTCGGGCTCTCGTCGCCGAAGCGGCCGCTCGGCATCTGGCCACCGACTTCTCTACCGATGTTATGGTCATCAACGGACGTGGAATCACGGGGCGGGTGAATGGACGCC
>JAKJAE010000420.1 GCA_022707665.1 Chloroflexota bacterium | reverse complement strand
AGGAAATGCGGTGAGATCATCGCGGTCTCTGACAGGAGCCACAGAAGCATCGCAAGACCCAGATGATGAATACAAGTGATCCGACATCGGCCGAGACGCTGCGAAATCCACACATAGAGCAACGGTAAGGTCGGCAACAGGTGACGATAGCCCAAGTTCAGATCACTCCCTAGAGCCGACAACCAGTAGACTACGACTGGCACCAGCAGGAACGCAGCAGACCGGGACGGTCTTGGCCTGACCCGCAAGGGGGGTCTTGACCGCAAAAACGATCGGGAAGTACCAGGGCCAGCCGCCAAGACGTGTCTCACCCAGCAGGTAGGAAGTATGACCGCCCTGGACGTTTAGGAACACCGAGCGCAGGCCGGTCCAGTACGTTGCCATTGGCACCCCAGGTCCCCCCTCAACAACGGGTGCAACCTCGAAAGCATAGGTAGCCCAGACGAAGATGAAAGCGACGACAGTGATGTTCGCGTACAGCAAGGCGCGATAAGCCAGTCTCCGTCCGAAACCCCAGGACCTCCAGACTGGGGGGCCTGACGCTTGAGACCACAGGCTGGATCCCAGGAAGACTAAGCCAAATGCCCCCCAGAAACCCACACCTGACATCTTGCTTGCCAACATCGCCCCAGTGGCTAGCCCAGCAGCCGTAACACTCTTGAGTGTAGGGGTTGTAGCCGCGCGCCATAGCATATACGCGGATAAAAGCACCGTTATCGTGATCCCAAGGTCTGTCGTGGCAAGGCTGCCGTGTGCAAGGAGATTGGGATCGAGGAGGATCATAGCTGAAGCAAAGAGGGCCGCAACCCGTCCCCCAAGCTCACGCGCCCATCGGCTGGTCAAAGCGCCCAGCAGAAGAGTCATGGCTATCACTGGCGTACGTGATAGGAAGACCATCCGGTCTGGCAGGGAGTTCACGTGCCAAAGGAAAAGATCGGCGAAATGGTACCATTCGCCAGTTTGCCAGGAGGTATCATCCAGTGGGAGAGCAACGCCCCGGCCCAGCGGTAATGCTTCCAGAAGATTGATTAGGGGCGGATGCTCAATGCTCAAGCGTGGGTCACCCGTTCGGAGGAGTGCATAGCCACGAGCCATATGGTTCTGCTCATCCATCGTGGGAGACTGTGCCTGCGCGTTATAGCTAAGGGCACCAAACGCAGCCATGTATAGGAGCAGAAGCACGGCGCGGCGCATCCACGCCCGACAGGCGGGAGCAGACAGGACACGAACCAGGTGGGACAACTTAGCTGCCATCGATCACGATTGTACCGGCACTATAAAAAGGACGTCCGTCTAGCAGTGGGTACGGATCCAGCGTCTGGCGGTCATAGATGCCGATCCTCAACGAGTACAAACCGGGACCCAAGTCAGTTGGTAGCAGAATCGGGTGAACTTGCACGATCTGATCTCCACGGTGCCAGAAGCCGGAGGGGCAATCAAGCCCATCATGTTGAGCCACCACGGCCCCTTCATCGTCGGCGACGTGAACGAAGACCTTGAAGTCCGGCCGGGATGATGACAGAGCTTCCCAGAATGTCGTGATTGTCGTGACCTCTCCTGGCCGCACAACACCCTCTGGCGCCTCGATGCCTAGCAACCCCATGTCACCCGCGAACCGAATCATGGTCGTTCCAGACGATTCGAGAGCCGGCATACGGCCCAGACGGAATGTGCCCAGCTCCTGTGTGGTGTCCCAGGAAAGATCTACCAAATGTGATCCGAGCGAGTCAGCGAACGGCATGATCGCGGGAATAATCGCCAGTCCGCCAGCTTGCGGAATCACGAGGCCACCACCACTGCCCAGAGGACTTCCCATGTCGCACCAGCGAGGGGCGATATCCTCCCTTCGCATTAAGAGATCCAAACTCGGATCGTCCATTGAAGTCGCCGAAAGCCCTCCAACAGTCACAGTGTGCACCGATGGATGAGCATCGAGCCACTCAGCGACTGCAGCCAGATCCCATTGCCACACGAACGGCACCCCATCCACAGCCGGCCAGCGCGCGAAATAGTCACGCGCAGTGACTCCTGCGTTGACGCCCAGCACAGCGACAAAGCCTAGCATCAGGCCCCGAGACCATGAGGGGCTTACCCGGTGAACCGCCCGCAGCAAGAGGTCGGCACCTATACTAGGGAACACCATCACAGCCGGGAGAGCACCCAGAGTTCTCACGAAGTTAGGTGCTTCGGTTGTCGCAAGGGAGGGTAAGAGCATCGCCCCCAGCCAAGCCAACGCAAGAACATACCGCGGCTCTCTAACTCGTATCAGAGCCACACAGACACCAATATAGAACAGTGTTCCCCAAACCGGCTCCGGGAAGACCGGGCGCAGTGGCACGTTGTTGCGTTCGGTCGCGTCCCCCTGGAAGGTGAACATACCCAGGATCTTTATCAGGTTCGTC
>JAKJAE010000041.1 GCA_022707665.1 Chloroflexota bacterium | reverse complement strand
CCACGGGGCGGTTGCTGGCACCGATCGAGGCAAGTCAGGAAGTCTGGGCGAGCGGGGTAACCTATCTGCGGAGCCGTGACGCGCGGCAGGCTGAATCGGAGACCGGCGATATCTATGCGCGGGTCTACCTCGCCGAGCGCCCTGAGCTGTTTATGAAAGCTGTGGGGTGGCGGGTGCGAGGGCCACAGGACCCAATCCGCGTCCGCCCTGACAGCACCTGGGACGTGCCCGAGCCTGAGCTTACCCTTGTCATCAATTGCCACCAGGAGATCGTGGGCTACGTGGCGGGCAACGACGTCTCGTCGCGCAGTATCGAGGGTGCGAACCCCCTCTACTTGCCGCAGGCCAAGGTCTACGAAGGTTCCTGCGCCCTGGGACCAGGTATTCACCTCGATCCCGTTGATGAGATGCGGGACTTGTCGATCTCTCTCGCGATCCTGCGCGGGGGCGTGCTCGTGTTCTCCGGGGAGACCCGCACGTCGCAGATGAAGCGAGGCTTTGAAGAACTGGTGAGTTACCTTTTCCGCGAGCTCCTTTTCCCCAAGGGCGCATTCCTGATGACAGGCACAGGCATCGTCCCCGGCGACGACTTCACGCTTACGCCAGGCGATGTCGTGCGCGTGGGGGTGGGGGTGCTTGAGTTGGAGAATGTTGTAGCGTAGGAACTGCGGCAATTCCCGCAGTGCGTGCTCTTAAGGAGGCATAGATGTCATACCAACCTGTTTTGATCGCCGGTGCCTGGCGCACGTCCGCCGGCACCACAAAGACCTTCACGGCTGTCAACCCGATGACGAGGATGCCACTACCGGACGTGTATCCAGTGTCGCCCTGGAAGGAAGTGGAAGAGGCGTTGGTCGCCGGGGCGACCGCGGCGGAGGCGCTGCGCGACATCGCGCCAGAGGCACGGGCGCGATTTCTGGAGGTGTTCGCTGATGCCATCGAGGCGCGCACCGAAGCGATCGTCAGCCTTGGGTATCTCGAGACGGGACTCGCGATCGAGCCACGGCTGCGATCATCGGAGTTGCCGCGGACCACGGACCAGCTTCGTCAGGCCGCCGCGGCGACCCGCGAGCGTTCCTGGTGCCACGCGACGATCGATACACGGCGAGGGCTGCGATCCGTGCTTGGACCACTTGGGGGACCTGTGGTCGTCTTTGGGCCGAACAACTTCCCCTTTGCGTTCAACTCCGTCTCCGGTGGAGATGCCGCGGCGGCTCTGGCTGCCGGGAATCCGATCATCGCCAAAGCCAACACGGGGCATCCCGGCACGACAAAGCTGTTGACAGAGGCAGCTTTCGAGGCTGTGCAGGCCACAGGTATGCCGGAGGCATTAGTCCAGCTCATCTACCGCACCGACCATGAGTCTGGGACACGATTGGTGTCACATCCGCTCGTGGGGGCAACCGGGTTTACGGGAAGCCGGAGTGCAGGCCTGCAGCTCAAGGAGGCCGCTGACCGAGCCGGGAAACCGATCTACCTGGAGATGTCGTCCGTCAATCCGGTCTTTGTGCTGCCAGGAGCCCTGGAGGAGCGGCTCGAGGCCATCGCCGATGAGCTCTTCGCTTCGTGTTCTCTGGGTACGGGACAGTTCTGCACCAAGCCCGGACTGACCGTAGTCATGGCCTCCGAGTGCAGCGAGGCCTTTCTACAGGCAATTGCGGCGCGGTTCGAGGCGCCTCCCGGGGTGCTCCTGGGCTCCAGTGGCCTGTGGACGGTCGGCGACGCCGTGCAGCAGTTGTGCGCCGCTGGCGCGGAGTTGATTGTTGGCGGTCGCGAGGTCGAGGGCGCCGGGTTCCGCTACGCCAACACGCTCCTGCGCGTCTCGGGCGAGCAGTTCCTGGCCCAACCGGAGGCACTGCAGACTGAGGCATTTGGCGTGGTGTCGCTGATTGTTTTCGCACGCGATACCGCCCAGATGCAGGAAATCGCCCGGCACTTCGAGGGCAACCTGACTGGCAGCTTCTACACGCATTCAGGCGGTGCCGACGATGGAATCTACGATCTGGTAGCCCCTATTGTGCGTACGAAGGTGGGCCGGCTGTTGAACGACGCGATGCCGACCGGCGTTGCGGTCTCGCCGGCGATGAATCACGGGGGACCGTTCCCGGCGACCGGCCATCCTGGCTTTACGGCTGTGGGCATCCCGGCAGCGATGCTGCGCTTTGCGGCACTCCACAGCTACGATCGGGTGCGCGCGCACCGGCTGCCTGCTGAGCTCCAGGACCGGAACCCGACGGGGCAAATGTGGCGCTTCATCGACGGCACGTGGACGCAGGGGGATGTTGTGTGAGATGAAGGGCAGGTTCAACCTGTTCGAGTCCGATTTCCCGGCGCTCATGCCGCTGTAGATCGCCGTCTTCGTCGACATCCTGGGGTTCTCGATCCTGATTCCGTTCCTGCCGTTCTTTGGCCAGGAGTTCGGAGCGCCAGCGTGGCAGATCGGACTGCTGCTTTCGACCGCTGCACTCTTCGGCTTCTTCTCGGGGCCCATCTGGGGCTCCCTGAGCGACCGGTTCGCCAAGGCGGTCGTGGGCGATGGGGTGCCCCCGAGCAAGCGCAGTGAGCAGATGAGCAACATCGGCGTAGCGCACGTCCTCTCGTCGCTGATCGGGCTAGGCCTCTTCGTGCCCACCTACCTGCTGTTGGGGACGGTAACGAACCAGCTGCAACTCGCCCTGGTTCTGGTCTTCGTGAGTTTCAGCGCGGCGTGCTCCCGCGGCATCCTGAACAGCTTCCTCAGTTGCATGGTGAAGCCGTGGGAGCAGGGTGCAGCAATGGGCCTATCGGCCTCGTTTGACAGCTTCGCCCAGATTGCGGGACCTCTGATCGGCGGTATTGTGCTTGGGAGTATGCCCATCTGGGTCTACGGCAGCATCGCTGCGCTCTTCTCACTGGGCGCATTTGCTATGTCCTGGCGACCGCTCAGGCTGGGTGATGAGATGGAAGCCGCGGCGGCTAGCGGCTAGCGAGGGATTCTCTGCAGGAGGCCAGCAACGATGAAGGTCCTGTTTATCGGCGGTACCGGCGTTATCAGTTCAGCAAGTGCGGAACTTGCCGTGGCACGCGGCATCGATCTGACTCTACTCAACAGGGGCAGAACGTCACAGCGACCGGTGCCGGAGGGCGCAAAGGTGCTGATCGGCGATATCCGGCAGCCCGCCAGCGTGCGTGAGCTGCTCTCGGGTCTGACCTTTGATGTCGTCGTCAACTGGCTGGTCTACACCCCGGACCAAGCGGAGGTTGACCTCGAGCTGTTCCGCTGGCGAACTGCGCAGTATGTCTTCATCAGCTCGGCCTCGGCCTATCACCGGCCAGTGCTGAGCCTGCCCATCACCGAGTCCACGCCGTTGCACAACCCCTATTGGGCCTACTCACGCGACAAGATCGCGTGTGAGGAGCGGCTGATGCGGGCCTACCGTGACGAGGGCTTCCCGGTCACGATCGTGCGACCGGCGCACACGTACGACCGGACGTTACTTCCGTTCAGGGGGCGTTACACGGTCGTCGACCGCATGCGCCGGGGCGAACCGGTCGTCGTGCACGGTGATGGAACGTCGCTCTGGGTGCTCACGCACCATCGCGACTTTGCCAGGGGCCTTGTCGGGCTGTTGGGTAACCCACGGGCCACCGGCGAGGCGTACCACATCACATCCGACGAGGTTCTCACGTGGAACCAGATCTACCGGATGATCGCGCGGGCTGCCGGAGTGGCGAACCCTGATCTGGTTCACGTCCCGTCGGAGGTCATCAACGCGTATCACGCGGAGTGGGGCGCCAGCCTCCTGGGTGACAAGGCCCACAGTGTGATCTTCGACAACACAAAGATCAGGCGCCTGGTACCCGACTTCGTAGCGACGATCCCGTTTGCGCAGGGCGCGCAGGAAATGGTCGACTGGTTTGACGGCGACCCTGCCCGGCGGGCAATCGACGAAAGCTGGAATGCCCTGCTGGACCGGATGATCGCTGCCCAACGTGGCGCGTTGCCTGCGACGTAGGACGCGTTTAGCTGCCTTCGTAGAGCCAGGTCAGGGGGACGCGAGTGATCTGAAGGGCGGCGAGTCCGTTGTTCTCTCGGCGGTCGCCTGCGCAGTAGGCGAGCAGTATGTGTTCGGGGGTGAAGGCAATCGCTGTGTAGCAGTACCAGCCATAGGGGTTCTCCTCGAGGTTTCGGACGTCGTGCCAATGCTTGCCCTCATCGTCCGATAGTGCCAGGGTGAGGGGCGTGCGCCTGCCCGCCAAGGCCTCGTTGATGACGGCATGGTTGTTCCAGGCAAGCAAGAGGTCGCCGGTCGACGGGATGCGCTTCATCGAGGCAGGTGAGAGCGGCGAGATGATCTGGGATCCGCCAAGCTCGGACCAGGACACGCCCCCATCGACGGACCAGGCGACAAACTGACTCCCCGCGTCCGTGCGGCAGAACATCATCAGGCGTCCATCGCGCAACTCGACGACACCGGGTTCCTGCACCAACACGGGCACGCCGTCCGCCCGCGGTCTGACCCCTGCCTCGCGCCCGCGTTGCCACGTTCTGCCGCCATCGTCCGACACATAGCAGAGCGCGCGTCCATAGGGTGAGAACGCAGGGGGATCGTGCTGTACCTCGTGCAGCGCCGCTGGAACCACCAGGCGCCCGGTCTTCAACTGGATCAAGCGATCGTTGTTGACCACGTAGTAGGCAGCATCCTCGTCCGGGATCACCTTGACCGATTGGCTCCATGTCCGGGCTTCGTCCTCAGAGTAGCGGAGGTAGGGCCGGCAATCGGTCACGGACTCCTTGCGCAGGTAGAGGAGCGCGATGCGGCCATCGGTGAGCCGCATGAGCGAGACCGACATCACGTTCATGGCTGCCTCGTTAGGGAGCACGATGCAATCATCTTGTGACCAAGTCGCGCCGTCGTCATCCGAGATTCTCGCAGCCAGGTGGGCTGAGGCGTGGTCGCCGTCGCCCCCATCGAAGTGGGTATACACGAAGAGCCAGCGGCCGCTGTCAAGCTGCACGAAGTCGCCTTCGCTGTTGCGCGGGTTGCCTGGTTGGGGCGGGAGGGTCAACACTCTGGCTGGCGCCTGTTCGTTCACAGTCATCCTCCGGTCGATGAGCTATCGCCGACGAGTATGGCACGGATATCTGATTTGACGTATATCGAATCATATCGTCGAATGTCATTCGGTGATCACCTAATCAATGAGCCCTTGCCCGGTACAATGCGTCGAATGGATAGGAGAAAACAGAGACGCAGACGTTCAACAAAGAGACCCGGATGGAGCTAAGCAAAATCGCCGATATGGACCTACCTGCAGACCTACGGTTACGTCGTGGGTGGGGCCCCCGCCGTGATCCTGGCGCTGGAGTCGTTGGTAGGGTCTGAGGGCACGCTCGCAATGCCAACGCATACGGGAGACCTCACGGATCCTGCTTCGTGGTTCGATCCGTCCGTGCCCGAGGCGTGGTATCAAGTAATCCGGGACTCAATGCGGGCATTTCGCCGGGACCTGACGCCGTCACGGGACGTGGGCGTCATCCCCGAGTGCTTTCGAAAGCAGTATGGATTCAGTACGATGACATCTTTTGGTACGATGCGGACTTCGAGGAGATCGGGCGCGCCTTTGAGCAGACCGGGGCCGTTTCCGTTGGCTGGGTTGGGAGCGCGTTGTGCCAGCTCTTCTTGCAGCGGTCGCGCGTCGACTTCGGAACACCCCGAGCTACAGGGGCTCGAGTTCACAGGCCGTACAGCCTATGAGGTCCGCGGTGCTCTATCGCTGGACCTGTACCTTTCAGCCCGCGTCCAGCCTGGCATCGGGGCTCTCAACGTCGTCTACGACAAGCCCTTCCTGGCCCGGCCTACCGATGGGGGAGCGAGCTTCGAGTTCGTCTCGTGGCCAGGCACGACCCCTACCGTGCTGTGATGCCCGCACCCGTGCGTTTCTCGCCCGCCGATCTGGTGGTGGCGCTGCGGCGAAAGTCGGCGACCGAGAACTGGATCGACTGCTTCGTGTCGGATGACGATGGTACGACCTGGTCGTTTCTGTCGCGGGTGGCGAAGACAGAGGATGGGAACCAGTTCAACGGCAACCCACCGGCGATGGTGCGTCTGGCGGATGGGCGCCTTGTGCCTATGGCCATCGCAGCCGCTGCCAGATTGTGGCAAGGCTTAGCGATGACGAGGGTCAAACGTGGGGTCCGGAGCGGATCCTCCGGGATGACTTCCAGTCCGTCAATGGCTGGCCTGACCTGGGATACTGCCGACTCTTTCAGCGTACCGACGGGCGCCTGGTTGTGGTCACCTTCTGGTGCGCGCCGGACCGTCCCCAGACCCACATCGAAGCCACGATCTGGACCCCGTAGCTGTCGACGCCGCTTCGAGTTCCAATTGCTGAGCGTCGATATCGCGGCGAGACAGTGCTTCGCAGGCTCACTTCTCGCCTACTCGCTCACTCGCTTATTCGTGTATTCGCTCATTCAGCGCTTCGCGCATCCGGCGCAATCCCCATCCGGTCGCAGATCGCGTGGTAGGCCCAGTCGTCCCATTCCGCCTTGACGCCAATGCCGGGCAGATCGGGGTAGTTCTTGCAGATCAGGCCGCCCTCGAAGATGTCGATCATCTCTCTGGCACCATCCTCGATCACCTCGCGGTCGCCCGTGGGCAGGATCTTCTGGATGTCGACGGGGCTCCAGAGCGCCGCCTTGCGCTCCCGTAGCAGCGCAGCGAGTTTGGGCATATCGTAGACTGCAGGCTGGTCGAACTGGAAGACGTCGACGCCGGCGTCGAGCAGATCGGGCACGATCGACCAGTTCTGGCCGCACGAGTGCATCAGAACCTTCATCCCGTAGTCGTGGGCGATCGCCATCAAGCGCGTGTACATGGGCTTGAAGTACTCGCGGAACATCCTGGGACTGAACAGCAGACCTGTCTGCGTGCCCATATCTTCGCCGATCATAATGCCGTCGGCACCGGCCTTGCCCGCCAGATGAATCTTCTGCTCGTAGACGCTCGCTACGATGGCGTGCATACGGTGGAGCTCTTCGGGGTAGAGCGCCATGTCGGCGAAGTAGATCTCCATTTTGCGCAAGTAGCGCGCGTTGTCGAACACCCAGCCGCCGATGTGGGCCAACTTGAACTTGGGAGAGGGCTCGGCGAAGAGCGCATTCATAAAGTCGGCGCAGTCAGGGTGACTGTAGTTCGGAGGACGCAGATCGTCGAGCTGTGACCAATCCTCGATGGCGGGACGGAAGATCTCGCCCTTGAGTGAGCCCTCACGCATCCTCACCCAGAGGTTGCCCCACTCGTCATCATAGTATTCCAGCTTGCCTTCGACCCAGCGCTTTTGCTGGTACCCATGAGGAGCAACGCCGCAACCGAGCGTATCGTTGATGCGGCCCCGGTCGAAGGTCAGCCCGCAGCGCGGCGAGCTCTCGTGGGCGATGTTTGCAAGGATGATCTCTCGTGGCGTCATAGCGGTCCTCCCTGGCAGATGCACGCCAGTATAGCACAGAGCCTTCAGGGTTGCTGAAGGCTCTGTGGCTTGGTCGGGTTAGACCTGGATGAACTGCGGTAGGACGACCGGACGCAGTTGCGTCATCCGGTAGAAAAGCTGTTCAAGCGGCTGCTTGAGATCCTGGTTGCCGCGGCTCACCTGACGCTTGATCTCCTTGCGACTCGCGTCGAGCAGTTCCGTGGATGTATCCAGGGCAACGAACCCGCGGCTCACAAGCTGGGGCTCGCCCACGAGCTGCCGCTTCTTGTTGACCGGGATCAGGGCCACGATGAAGCCATCCTGTGACAGGCGTTGGCGATCGCGGATCACAACCTCGCCGATCTCGCCCACCAGGCGTCCATCGACGAGCACGTCGTCGAGCGCAATCGCCTTCTCCGTCCAGGCCTTTGTGCCGTCACTGGCCCAGGGAATTCCGTCCTTGAGGATGAAGACACGATCCTGGGGCAAGCCAACTTCCTGCGCCAACTGCCGGTGCAGATATCGGTGGCGGGGCTCGCCGTGAACGGGGATCAGGAAGCGGGGCCGAACGGCCTCGAGCATGGCCCGCATGTCTTCACGGCTGCCATGGCCCGACACGTGCACCTTCGCCAGCGCACCATAGATCACATTGGCTCCGCGCTCGAAGAGGTTGTTGATCATGCGGCTGACGTCTTCCTCGTTGCCGGGGATCGTGCCGCCGGAGATGATGATCACATCACCCTGTCCGACCTTCACCTGCCGGTGCGTGCCATCCGCCATGCGGTTGAGCGCTGAGCGAGGCTCGCCCTGTGATCCAGTGGAGAGCACCACGACCTTTCCGGGCGCGATCCGCGCTTGGGCGTCGATGATGATGTCGTCTGGCACTCGGAGGTAACCCAGATCGCGGGCCAACTCGACGTTCTCGACGAGGCTCCGGCCGGTGAGGGCGACCTTACGACCGTGCTTCTGGGCCAGGTCCACGATCTCCTGGAGCCGTGCCAGGAGCGATGAGAAAGTGGCGATGATGATGCGTTGGCCCTTGGCCTGGATGAACAGCCGGTCAAGGGTTTCCCGTACCACCGCTTCGGTCTCCGTTCGACCGGGCTCATCGGCGTTGGTCGAGTCGCCCAGCATAGCCAGGACTCCGCCCTTCGTCAGGCGCCGGAGCGCTGCCAGATCCGTTGTGCGGCCGCCCGCAGGCGTCTCATCGAGTTTGTAGTCGCCGGTATGGACGACCTTGCCTACCGGTGTCTCAATCACCAGCCCCACGGCGTCCGGAATCGAGTGGGCGACGGCGAATGGGCTCACCTTGAACGGCCCAAGCTGGATCGTATCGCCCTGCTGCAGAACACGCAGCTCTGCCTTGTGGAGCAACCCCTTCTCTTCAAGTTGCTTCTTGACCAATCCCAGCGTCAAGGGGGTTCCGTAGATCACCGTCTCGATCTGTTGAACCAGATAGGGGAGCGCACCGATGTGATCCATGTGGCCGTGCGTCAACACGATGCCACGAAGACGATCCTGATTCTTGACGACAACCTCGAAGTCCGGCAGAACCAAATCGATGCCGTACATATCGCTCGAGGGAAACATCACACCACAATCAACTACCAGCATATTGCGGCCATATTCGAACACTGTCATGTTCTTGCCAATGCCCCCCAGGCCGCCGAGGGGCGTAATCTGCAATTGCTTAGCCATAATCCTTCAAAATCCTAACGTTACCTAATATCGCAGGCTGTGCCCACTGGCGCTTGCATGCACGGTCTAGCGTGCTGCCAGCTGCCAGGCAGGGACTGAGGCTTCTCAGGCGTTGTGGAGACTGCTGCTAATCCGAAGTTGATCTGCTACCAGTCTTCAGTAGGTCACAGTGCTCATCTAACTGGTACCAGCTAGGGGAACTGCCAACTGTGGGAAACCTTCCTGCATTTCTGAGAAAGGATTGTACTATATTAACGAGAAATGTCAAGCCCTGGAGTAAGCTAGGCTACACCGCGATCATTTACCGGCCCGTCGCCTACTGCTTGGCAAGCTAGTGAGCTGGACTGCGATGTCCAGTTGCCGTTGCTATTCTGCACCGGGAAGATCGTCGATTTGGAGGCGGCACTCTACAAGGCTGTGATGGAGAAGGACCTGGCTGACCTAGAGAGTGGGTCGGTACCGTGATCGGCCCGCGAGGCGTCAAGCTCTCGGGTGGTCAGGTGCAGCGGACCGCGGCGGCACGGATGTTTGTGCGCGACCCGGAAGTTCTGGTATTCGACGACCTGTCGAGCGCGCTGGATATGGAGACGGAGCAGGCGTTGTGGGAACGGGTGTTCGCACATCACGATGCCACGTGCCTGGTTGTGTCCCACCGGCGCACCGTGCTGGCGCGCGCGGATCGCATCATCTTGCTCAAGGACGGTCGGGTCGAGGCGACCGGGACGTTGGAGGCGTTGCTAGCGACCAGCGAGGAGATGCGCGAGCTCTGGCGCGAGATGGCGAGGTAGGGACAGGTTGCCGGCGCTACTGGATGCGGACGGCGTCTTGCGAGGTCAGTGACTCAGGATCCGTGATGACCAGTCGCTGCATAGTGTCCCATCTGTACAATCCCACATAGACTGCACCATGCTCAGGCAGCTGTGTGGCCAGCGTGTGAACATCCCTGATGACGGTACCGGCGGGGAAATCTTCATCAAGTGTGTAGCGCAGGTCCGCGATCAGTGGACCATCTGATTGGGTCACCAAACGGTTGTCTGAGTCCAGGGCGTGCACGAAGACGTGGGTCGTCTCTTCCACCGGCTCCAGGAGCTCCCAAATAAGCACAATCTCCAGCACTTCCTCTGATCCGTTCGCTGCTGGTCGTATGGTGAAACCTCTCAGGGCAATACCGGCGTCGAAGCGCGCATACTGCGTGACCTCTGGCTGGAACACGGCGCTCTCAAAGGCGAGAACACATATCTGGCACGGCCATGTCTGGGGTTCGACGAGATGCCATCCATAGGGAAGCTCGTCTGCTGATAAACCAGCGGATTCCCATCGGAAATACCTCTCCAGGAGACTACGGCGCCGGCGCCAGACTTCCTCATCAAGGACAACGTATTCGATCTCGTTCTGCGCAAGCCACGACTCAAAAACCGCCCAGGTTGTTCTGGTGTAAGGAATGCGCAGGATGTGCCGATCGTGGGCTAACCAGGAAGGCAGCCCGTGGGTAGGTCCCAACGCGATGGCATCGCCTGGGCAAGTACTCTCCAGAAGACGGGCCATCGTGTTCTGACCTTCGGCATATGCAGCGAGATCGTGCTCGTACATCAGATCAATGGAGTGGATGCCTTCCCTCAAGCCCTGGGCCTGGACGGTACAGAAGACCGCTATGCTGAGGATCGCTGCTGTGTGTATCCGCCCGATTCCCAGAGGTGTCAGGACCTGCTGCATTGCCCATACGGTTGCCAAATACGCAACAGGTGCCCATGGAAGGAGGAACCGTGGCTTGTCGCTGATCGGGTGGTACCAGGCGAAGAGCAGGGCAAACCCGACCATACCGATCACGGAGAACAGAATCCAGCTACGCGCCCTCTGCCAGACAGTTCGACGTCGGAATATGACTGTCAGCAGGGTCGCAGTGATCGTCAGGATTGTCGCAGTTCTGAGCATCGGGGGCTTGTCGGCGGATATTACGCGCAGAGCTCCATGCCACTGACGGGGAGCTATGGCCAGGCCGTTGACCAACCGTTCGCCGATCTCGCCGACACTGTGTGTTCCCAGGAAGGTCCACACCGTTGGCAGTTCGTCCTCAGAGTAGACGTAGTTGTTCTCCCAACTATCGTTCCACATGTAGTGGGTCGTGTTGAAGTTGTAGAGAGGGTTGCCGTACTCCGACCAGTTGAATGACCAGAGGGGCAAGGCCACGACGCTGAATGCCAGCACATAGTACCAGACTTGCTTGCGAAGCAGCCACTCCCATCGGAGCTCAAGCGTCATCATAGCCAGGACAATTGGCACGATGAGGAGCCCAGTGCCCTTTGCCAAGTAGCTTAGGCCGGTGACGGCGCCTGCAGCCAGCACTGTGTTGACGCGCGGCTGATGGTCGGAGGCGAATTCCGTCATCATCCTGCCGCACAGATGCCATGCCAAGAAGAACAGCGGAGCAAGCAACACTTCTACGTCCACGTGAGCAGCCGCGATTTGGTACTCTATGTTGTTTGCCAGCAGAGCCGTCGTGGCAAGGGCACCAGCGATCCCGACATGCTGCCTGGCGACAGAAGCCGCTATGGCCAACCCTACACATCCAATCGCGACTGAGAGCAACTTGGCAGTCGTGAAGAAGGTCATGCTGCGAGTTGCCAACGGTGCCAGAATTAGGGGATAAAGTGGATTTCGATTGCCATCGGAAAAGGCACCCCCCTCTGATATCCAGAGCGCAATCTTGAGATAGTCTCCCTGATCCCAATCGGATGAGTTAGTGTTAGCGTAGGCCATGGGGAGCACCTGTGAGGCAAAGGCGACAACGCACAGGCATAGGGCTATCCATGCAAGCATCGCCTGAGCGCGAGTCTTCCACCAAGATTCCGTTTGTGCCAGGTGTTGTTTCATCCCGCTGGATTCGCCACCGAAGAAGTCTACACATTCTATCCAGCAATCCTCCACTCGCAAGCGGCGCAACTCACTGGACGAGTTTGGGGCATAGAGCCGATCCGGCTGCAATTGCCACTACCTACAGACTCTCACTGAACTTGGCTGGTGATGATCAGCGTGTAGGCACCGGCTGAGTCTACCTGTTCCTCTGCATCATTGCGGGTCACGAGTATTGCTAATTGCTGGCCCGGCCTCGAGTCGATAACAGCGGAAGCAGACAGGCGCCCTTCGGCATCGGGTTGCATTGTCCTTGGATTCCCCGAAGCTGAGACTCTGCTGCCGTCGACGGTGAGCTCCCACACCTGAGCCGAGAACTCTGCCACTGAACCCGGCGTGGCCAGCAGCTCGATTGTCAGAGACTGACCATTGGCAGTCTGGGCCAGGTCTACCTCGACAAAGTCCATGCCGAAGCTGTTGGGGATCCCGGCTGGCTGAGGTTGTAGAGCTGCATCATATGTCACCGGGGCGCCGGTGAAGATGATCTTGCCGGTCTGCGGGCGGTGGTACAGGCCGTCCGGGTCATAGAGGCCGCATTCATCGGTCTGGTCGATGGTTGAGCAGCGCCCGTTCTGTAGGGTCAGCGCATACACGGCTCGCGCAAAGGCCTCCAGGCTCTCCCTGTAAGTGTTGAACGGACACGATGCCCCGCCAATGCCCTGATCCATCACTCTGGGTAGTGCCGTCACAATGTCTCTGGAAGTGCGGATGTCGACGATGGTGCCGGTGTAGTGTTTCGCGGGCAACATCCATGCCACCGCATTGGTCGATCAAGAAGCGCCAGTAGAGGGCGGACGCATAGAGCGTTGTCTCTGCGACTGGTGTATTCAGAGCGCCAGGCGATGCCGCGTCGCCCAGGTACCGGTTCACGTTGAGCAAGTAGTGGCTCTGCCCTGACGCTGAGTCCAGCTCGGTCGACTCTAAGCGTGTCGAAGCAGCAGCCGACGCAGTGCCTTCGTCGAAGAAGTACCACAGGCCTTCGAGGCCGGCAACGTCACCGTGTCCGCCGTAGTGCAGCGCGAGGTCCCTCTGGATGTTGTGGAACAGCTCGTGGGTGAAGCTGCTCATCAGACGGTCCGTCAGTGTCCTG
>JAKJAE010000419.1 GCA_022707665.1 Chloroflexota bacterium | reverse complement strand
CCGCCGAACAAGTGCGCAACGGATTTCGGTCGCTTTTCACCGACGAGTTCCGCGAATGCTTCAAGCGCGAGTTGATCGCCATCCATGAGAACGTTGGCAGCCTGTCTTGCGAGACCAAGCTTGGCGCGTTCTCCGGTGAGACCAGGGACGTGCAGCTCAAATGGGCCGTGGTGCCGGGGCACGAGCTGGACTACGCCAGAGTGCTGGTGAGTCTCGCCGACATTACCGAACTGCGCCAGGTTCAGCGCCTCCTGGAACGACAGAAAGCCGAGCTGCAGCGCTCCAATGAGGAGCTTCAGCAGTTCGCGTACATCGCATCGCACGACCTTCAGGAACCGCTCAGAATGGTCTCGAGCTACCTGCAACTCCTGGAGCGACGCTATGTGAAACAGCTTGATCAGGACGCGCTGGACTTCATCGGCTTCGCTGTAGATGGGGCCAAGAGGATGCAGAAGCTGATCACCGATCTCCTGGCCTACTCACGCGCCAGCACTCGCGGCAACTCACCCGAACCCATAGACAGCGGCGCGGTCCTTGCTGAGGCGCTCCACGATCTGGGCCAGCTCATCGCGGATACGGGTGCGGTGATCGACGTCGGTCAGCTTCCCACGCTAACTGCCGATCGTGGACAGTTCGGCCAGCTCCTGCGTAATCTGCTCGCAAACGCGATGAAGTTCACCGAAAAGCCACCGCGGATCAAGGTGAGCGCACAATGGGACGGAGAGGCCTGGGTGTTCTCGGTGACTGACAACGGCATCGGTATCGCACCCGAACACATGGACCGGATCTTCCTCATCTTTCAGCGACTTCACTCCCGGGCTGAGTATCCGGGCACCGGCATCGGCCTGGCCATCTGCAAACGCATCGTCGAACGGCACGGCGGACGGCTTTGGGTTGAGTCCCAGGTCGGCCAGGGCTCGACGTTCCACTTTTCCATACCGTCCCGTGGGGAGGGGTACTGATGGGCCCAAAGATGCTTGACATTCTGTTGGTCGAGGATAACCCCGGCGACGTGCGTCTGACCAAAGAGGCTTTGCGAGAAGCCAAACTCTTGAACGAGGTGCACGCCGTAGATGATGGAGAGAGAGCGCTGGCCTTCCTGCGCCACCAGCCGCCCTACGAGGAATCCTGTACTCCTGACCTTGTGCTCCTAGATTTGAACCTGCCACGCATGGATGGCAAGCAGGTGCTCGCCGAAATGAAGAGCGACCCGGCCCTGCGCAGGATACCGGTGGTCGTGCTTACCACTTCACAGGACGAGCGCGACGTATTGGCCACCTACAATCTTCACGCGAACTGCTACATCGCAAAGCCTGTTGACCTTGACCAGTTTCTGGACGTTGTTCGGTCAATCGAGCACTTCTGGCTCGCGCTGGTGATGCTGCCCCCGGAGTACCAGAGGGGCTGAGGGCCATACCGAGACGGTGTGGGGGGCATCACACGTGTCAACCCGCCCCGGAGCCGTATGCCGTTTGTGGAGGAGGTGCGCTATCATGCCAAACCAACCAATAAGAGTGCTGTTGGTCGAGGACAATCCAGGTGATGCCAGGCTCATCCGCGAGTTGCTCTGCGCCGACACCAACCAAAGCTTCGAGCTCAACATCGTGGGCACCCTTGCGGAAGCCACGCCAACTACCCTGTCCGGCTGCGACGTGGTTCTCCTCGACCTGTCACTGCCGGATTCCGTGGGCCTCAGGACCTTCACGGAACTCTCCGAACGCGGGGAGTCCGTCCCCGTTATCGTCCTTACGGGCCTGGGAGACGAGGAGCTTGCGTTGCGCGCTGTCCAAATGGGCGCCGAGGACTACCTCTACAAGGGAGACCTGGAAGGGCCCTCCCTGGAGCGATCGGTGCGATATGCCATCGAGAGGCACCGCCTGCGCGAGCTTTCCAGGCTGCAGAAGGCCGAGATCCAGGCCAGCGAACTGCGCTTCCGCAGCATGGCCGACCTGCTGCCCGACATGCTCTTCGAGTGCGATCTGGAGCTCAACGTGTTGTACCTGAACCACGCGGTTCAAAGCACACTGGGCTACGGGGAACAGGACCTGCGCGGGGGCCTGCACCTCAGCACGCTCCTGGGAGCAGCCCCCTTCCGCCAGGTTCGCCAGCAGCTTCTCGGGGCATCGGCTGACGCACAGACCTCCGTGGGCACCTACACGGTGCTGTCCAAGACCGGCGAGCCGGTCGCCTGCGAAATCCGCTCGACAACCGTCACTCTCCCCGATGGCCGACCGATCGGCTACCGAGGAGTCATCCGTGACGTCACTGAGCGGCAGAAGGCTGAGGAGGCGCAGCGTCTCGCGGCACTCGGGCAACTCGCCGCCGGGGTAGCGCACGAGTTCAACAACATTCTCGGAGCCATGAGCGGCTGGGCGCAGCTCGCACAAAGCGACGGGCGCCCGGAG
>JAKJAE010000418.1 GCA_022707665.1 Chloroflexota bacterium | reverse complement strand
GGACATAGCCTCCATCAGCACCGAAGACCTGAACCCGACGATGCCACATATCGGCAACATAGACCTCACCGGCCGCGCTCACGGCGATGCTGACCGGCTCCGCCAGTTGGCCCTGGCCTTCTCCGCTGCCGCCAAAGGCACGGACGAAACCACCCTCCGCGTCGAAGACCTGGACTCTGTTGTTGCCCGTGTCGGCTACGTAGACTAGGCCGTCGGGTCCCACGGCCACGCCGCGAGGGCCGTAGAAACCTCCCCACCCCGTTGGATCGTCAACAGATGCCTGGACAAGGCGCCCCCAGACCCGCACAGGAGTCCCCGCAGCGTTCAGCTTCTGGATCCGGTGATTCCAGGTATCGGCCACGTAGATGGCGCCTGATGCATCGACAGCAATGCCCCACGGTGCGTTGAACATGCCTGGGGCGCTTCCGTATCCTCCCCAGACACCGGCGATTTCGCCCTCTGGCGTTAGAGGCCAGACGCGATGCCCCGCTGGATCAACGACGTAGACCGACCCGTCAGGCCCAACAGCGATGCTGCGCGGCGTTGCGCCGGGGAGACTGATCATCCGCGTGAGGCGAGACGAAGTCGCGCCACCCGAACCCCCATGTTCCGCAAAGGGGTCATCTTGTGCGCCGGGCTTAGCCTCGGCCTCTCCCCCCTCGGTCGCTTGCCCGCCCTCCAGGCGGTACGACCAGACAAGATCACCCACATCCTTGCGCACATAGAAGCGGAACTCGGAACGGTGGGGCCACGTGTGAGTCGTGAACGCTCCCCCGGCGCGGACCTGTGCATAGCGCGTGTAATCTCGTTTGCACAGAATGTTCCACAGTGCGTGGCGACGCTCCGCGTCGACGAGCGTGTCCCGGATCCGCTCCCAGGTCATATCTTTGTAGTCTTCGATGGGCCACCAGATATGGTTGTAGTCGTAGGCATAGTAGCGATCGCCGATGGCCTCTTCTACGGCTGGCCACTCGGAGCGGGCAGCGATGATGACGGGTGATTCAAGAATGCGCTCCGGATCCGGCGTCTCGAAGTAGTAGTTGTTTGGATATCGCGTGTCCATGTACCAGTAGAGTGGCCACGCCACTTCCTTGCTATAGGCCACCTTCAACTGGTCCGGCGTGCCCGTCAACCGCCACGAGATGGCTTCGATCTCCGACAACACCTTCTTCACATCAGGCGTCGCATGGGCATAGACGATGTACTCCGTTGCCATCTCGTCGTTGACGAATGCAGCCATGACCATCGTCCGCGCAGTCAGCACGCCCATGATGAGCACCAGTGTCATGCCCAGAATCTGCAGGCTCCTTCGGTTGCCCACCCGGCTGACCGCGTAGAGCAGCAGTCCCAGAAACAACAACACGCCGACAAGCCCGCCCACGGTCCTTCCCAGCGGCTCCAGTTGGGCGATCGTGAGTGCCAGGCCCTCCGGGGCGCCGCTCTGCTCTAGCACCTGCTGCAGACTACCAGACGACTTCTGGAAGGCTGCCCACGCGAACCCAAGGAAAACCAGCGAGGTCGGTATAAGCCAGGCCCGGTTCCCGAACAGATCGCCCCAACGCAACCTACCCAGAGTGCGATCCAGGAGCCATGCCGCCAGCAGGATGTGGGGCAACGCAGTGTGGACAAACAGCCAGGGCATCTTCTCACCTGCGACCGCATACGCCACCCACGACAGAGCGGCCCACCCCATCAGGAAATAGGGAAAGAGCGGTTGTAGGAGTTCAGAGACATCGAGCGCCCTCGTCCGATCGGGCACCCGCGCGTTCTCGAGGGCCTCGCCCTGTCGATTCGCGCGCGGCCTGATGCCCAGGGCCCCGCGGACCAGCAGCCACAGCCCGCCAAGGCTCGAGATGAGAAGGGGCATCGTCTCATACAGCCCACCGATGATGATGTAGTAATACCAGGGCTGGCTGCCGCGTTGGGTGTCCTGTTCTCCCAACCAATAGGCAAGCCCGCCCACCAGCCCGGTGAGAACACCCCACCCATAAGTCAGCAGCGTGCTAAAGAGGACAAAGAAAACGCCATAGTGGACCCCCGCGATGATGGGCCAGTGCTTGCGATCCCACCACAGCCCGACGGCAATGCTCACTGCCAGCGTAGCGGCTAGCGTCACGAACGCGCCCACAACCGACGCTGGGCTGACACCCGCGAAGCTCATCACCATCAGGCCCGCGTAGAACGCGTCCATATCGACCCCGGCAATCACACTCATCAGCAATGCCGAGCCCAACGGAAGCGTGAAGGTACCGAGGACCACCAGGACGTCGAACAGGCGCAACGATCGGATCTGAGCCTCTCCAATGCCGCGCACAGACAGGACCAGGCATAGGCCGATGGCCACCACGGCCACGCCCAGGGCACCACGCCCGAACCGGGAAGAGCTCGACTCGGTGTCCGCAACGGGCAGTTCAGCGCTAGCGA
>JAKJAE010000417.1 GCA_022707665.1 Chloroflexota bacterium | reverse complement strand
GTGTGGCACATCAACGCCGACGAGCCGGATTTGATCGACTACGACATGAGCTTCAAGCTGCCAGCGCAGGACGCGCTCTGGGCGCCTGACCCCTACCGTTCCTCTGACCACGATCCCGTGATCGTCGGGCTCCACGTGTGCGATGAGATCGCGCCAATGGCAGAGGTGAGTGTCAGTCGCGAGATTCTGTGGCCCGTGAATCACAAGTACATGACAGTGGAGGCGACGGTCATTGCTTCGGACAACTTCGATCCGAACCCCACCATCACCCTGGTCTCGGTCACGTCGAATGAGCCGGATGAGGACCTAGGCGATGGCGATATGCCCAATGACATCGTCATCGTCGACGACTACACATTCAAGTTGCGCTCCGAGCGTTCGGGGCTTACTGCAGACACGGACCGCATCTACACGATCACCTATGAGGTGACGGATGCATGCGGCAACAGCATAACGGTTTCCGCTGAGGTGACGGTACCGCACGATATGCGGAAGTAAGGCACGTAGTCCTGACGCACGCGGGCCGCTGTCTCACAGCGGCCCGCGTTCATGTGTAGAGCCCCGACAGGCACGAAATTGTCGGATTTGCGCTGTATCGTGGGGTATTCTCAGAGATACCATCGTGAGTAGCGGTCAGCTAAGCTGGTTCGTAGGTGCCGATGTACCGGTTCTACTGCTGTCTGCTGAGGCACCGGAACGACTGATGTCGTTACTACGAACCCCAGACATCAGCTAGGACGGTCCAGCTTGTGCGCTCAACGCGCGTCGCTTGTCAAGTGCCGGGGACTCTGCGGAGTCCCTGGCACTTTTGTGTGCTGTAAGGGAGCGGGGTCCGGGTGTATACTGTTGGCTGGGACGCCTGTCGTGGCCCTTTCCTCTTCTTCGTGACATCTCCCAACCCGCATGGCCCAGTCGTCATAGGCGCCCCAGGCCAGGGAGGCCAGATGATCATCACCCAACCGGCGACGCCAGATCAGGTCGATACCTTCCTCGAGCTCCTGCGCGAGGATGCCGGCACGACTCTCGATCGGACGGTTAGCCCTGTGGGTCTTCCCATCATGCGTAAGCGTCTGGATGGGTAGCTTCTTGTACGGTAAGGAGGGATACCATGACGCGCAGTCTGTGTAGTTCCAGGAAGTGGGTGGCCTGCTGTTTGTGTGTGCTCGCGCTCCTTGTGAGCGCGTGTGCGCCCACACCGTCGGAGGGGAGGGCGACGCCTACTCCGACACCCACAGCGGGGGCTGTTGCGAACCCGACGCGCACGCCCACCGTGGCCGCGGGTGACATGGGGTCCGGCTCCGGGGAGACGCCCGTGGCTGAACCCACCGACACCCCTGACCCCTCAGCCACGCCGTCGCCAACGCCATCGCCGTGTGAGGGCGTGAGTGGCGGGATCGAGGTGCGGGTGCTTGTGGGGCCGGCAGCCGCGGTCGGCCTGGAGACGCACGCGGTAGGCACGGTCCCGTTCACGGTGGGCACCGCCCAGTCGATCTATGCCGTCAGTGGAGGCGGCCACATCTCCTTTAGCGATGTGCTCAGCGAGGACGAAATCCACTACGATGTCAGCTTCGAGGCAGACGTCGTCTTTGACGGGACATGCGATATGGGACCGGGCGGCGCACAGCTTCTCCTCGGCGTAGGTATGGTCTGGGACCAGATCGTCCACGTGACGGCGGAGGATTTCGACGAGACCTATTCCCAGGCGGGCGAAAACGAGAAGGACGTGACCTTGCCGCTGATCGATGGGGCTTCGGCGGATGTTGGCGAGTGGATGGAGATCGTGCTGCGGTTGGATCGCTGACGTCTCGGGGGTGACGTGGACACCGCTTGCGGTCGCTTTGGCTTTGCTCGGCCGCGGGTTGCCTGTATCCTGGGACCATCGCATTGCAGGTGTCGGCAAGATGGCTCGAGGAGATCCTATGCACGTGGCAGAGGCGGAGAGGGGTAGCCGGCTCATCGCGGTTGCCGGCCTCTTTCTGAAGCTGGGGGCCATCAGCTTTGGCGGTCCCGCGGCGCACATTGCTCTGATGGAGCAGGAGGTGGTGCGCAAGCGCGCGTGGCTCGATCGCGAGCACTTCCTGGACCTGCTTGCCGCCACCAACCTCGTTCCTGGCCCGAACGCCACAGAGATGGCGATCCACATTGGCTACGTTCACGCCGGCTGGCCCGGACTCATCGTCGGAGGTGCTGCGTTCATCCTGCCGGCGTTCCTCATCAGCCTGGCGCTGAGCTGGGTCTATGGGCGGTTCGGCGCGCTGTCGGAGGGTCAGGCGCTCTTCTACGGGATCAACCCGGTGGTGATGGCGATCATCCTGGTGGCCACGTACCGGCTGGGAAGGACAGCGCTGCGGGACCGGGTGTCGGTCGTGCTCAGTGTAGTGGCGCTGGGCGCCGCGCTTCTGGACGTGGATGAGGTGCTCATTCTCCTGGGGGCCGGTGTAGCGGGTG
>JAKJAE010000416.1 GCA_022707665.1 Chloroflexota bacterium | reverse complement strand
GACCTGGACGTGGGCGCGGGCAGCGCACGCCTCGATCTGAGCGGTGTCTGGGCCGAGGATGCTGAGATCGACATCCAGGGCGGTGTAGGCGAGACAACGGTGCAGCTTCCGAAGAACGTCGGGGTGCGTGTCGAGGTATCGCGCGGCATCGGTGATGTGGATGTCAGCGGTCTCTATCGCCAAGGCACTGCCTGGGTCAACGAGGCCTACGGTACTGCCGATGTAACGCTGAACATCGCCATCCGTGCTGGCGTCGGACGCGTAGTGCTGGAGGCACCGCGTTAGGCCGGACGGCCGACATCGGCCCTGAGAAATGCGGAACAGGGAGCGTCCGGAGCATCCAGGAGCCCCGGACTGAGAGGCTACCTGATCGATAGAGTCGCCTGTGTTGCGTCCACGTAGATGGGGATCGCTTCGCCCTTGGTACTGGCCAGGATGACGCTCTCCACCTGCAGCGTCGTGACACCCGGGGTCTCGGCCCTCACTGCAAAGCGGAGCAACTCGCCCGAACCACTGGCCGCCTTCGTCGGTGGCATCTGGGTAACGGCATAGTCCACCGTCCCTCCCAGGTTGTCGACCGCATTGACGACAGTGAAACCAACCTGAAGCAGGTCACCATCGACCACGCGCACCGTGCCGGCCTCCTCCCCTGCGTTGACGACAGTCAGCATTTCTGGGTCAAAGCGCAGGTGAACCTCAGCCGCATAGAGATCCTCAACGTCGATAGCCGAAAACGCGACCTCCGCAGTCTCTCCCACCAGCAGCATGGTCGGCTCCGCAGCAAGCACGGCGGTAACGGGCGCCACACCGGGAGTAGGCGATTCGGATTCCTTCTCCGTTTCTGGATCCGTCATCCCGGCTTCAGGGGTCGTCGTACGAACCTGCAGGGGAGTCGGGGACGGAGGCGATTCAGTCGCCGTCGCCTCGGGGCCACACGCAGCTGCGAGAAGCATCGCGACGATCACGACCAGGGCAAACTTGGGCGCCACACTCACCCCCTCATTCCTCAGGCCAGCCAGCGGCCAGCCAATCCAGGATTGCCAATGAAAGCATATGGACGAAGGCCAGGTCGATGACGAAATACGCAGCATCGACGAGTCCATGCGCCAGAAAGTCCACCATCGAGCCCGCAACACCGATCGAGAGCGCGCGCCCCAACCCGGAGTCGTCCAGACGGCGCCGGCGCAGTCGCACAAGTGTACGCCAGAACGCCACCTGCATCCATACCAGGGACAGCAGACCGGGCAAGCCCAGACGGGCAGTGAAGTCCAGCGCGACATTGTGCGGGTGCGAAAGGTTAAACTCCTCCCACGCAGTGGGCAGTACATACCGGGTACGGTATGCATACAGGAAGTTGTCAGGTCCTACGCCCAGCAACGGGTGCTCGCGGATGAGCGCCAGCGTACTATGCCACAACGCTACGCGAAATCCTGTCGTCCCTTGACTTGGATCAAGCATGCCCGCGAAACGCGGAGTCTGCAGCAATGGGATTAGCGCCACCAAGCTGAGTGCAAGGACAACGAGCGTGACTGTGCGCCAACGGTTGCCAGCGAGCCACCCCATGACGAGCAACGCAGATGGTATGCCCAGGACGATCGCGCCGCGCGACAGGCTCAAGACCAGAGCCACCACCAACGGGATGAGAGCAACGAGATAAGCAACGCGGCGCCTGTCCCGCACCAGGGCCATAAGCCAAACTCGTGCGATCCCCGCCAGGCCAACTCGGGTCTTGCCAGCTACCGATGCGCCCGACCAGAGCACCACGGCGAGCACCAGCGGCACCAGCCGGCCCAGGTACAGTCCCACATTGTTAGGCGACCCATAGATGCTTCGAAGGCGTTGCACACCCCCTTCGGCCGTGATGACGTCACCCAGGACGAAGTACTGCACCAATCCCACGACGGCGACGACGACACCACTGAGGACCCAGGCATCGACGACCCGCATTTTCGCGCGGCGGTTCATCGGTAGGGCCACACAAGCACAGAGCAGGAGTGCCGGTTCTATGACAACCAGCCTCAGCTCACGCAGGGCTTCGCGCAAGTGCTCAGCAGCGCCACTTGATAGGGTGGCAAACACTGCGAAGGCAGCAACTGGGACAAGCAGCTCCCGTGTTACGGGTCGAGGGTCTTGGACCCCATCCGGCCTCTCCCTGCGCTGACGCACCCCAGCCACCCACTGCACAGCCCACCCGGCTAGCGTCGGCAGAAGCACCAACTCCGCGAGCGAGAACGACTTTCCGAAAAGCGACAAAGGGTGCAGATAGAGCGGCGCAGCCAGCATCGTCAGCGCGAGACCCAACTCAGGGCGAAGGAAGACCAGAACCGCCATGACGACCCCTGCACCGAGAGCGAGAAGAAACCACGGCGAGAGGTAGAAAAGGCCGGCACTCAGGGCCAGAGCTGCCAACTCGCCGTGGTCTCCCAACCGGCGAAAGAGACCGTTCCCGGTGAGCACCTGCCAGCTTGCCAACAGTGTCACGGCGGCCGCCGCAGCC
>JAKJAE010000415.1 GCA_022707665.1 Chloroflexota bacterium | reverse complement strand
CCTGGCGCGTCGACGCCATCCCCGCGCGGCCGCTCTCCCTGATGGCGCACCTTCTCGCCGCAGATGGCACGGTCCTTGCGGTGGGCGATGGCCTCGGCTTTCCCATCGATGGGTGGCAGGTTGGCGACGTGATCGTCCAGCGCCATAGCTTCGACTCGACGGAGGGCGCGGTGGCCCTGGAGATCGGTGCCTATTGGCTGGACACGCTCGAGCGGTGGCCCACCGGCGAAGGCTCCAGCAGCCTGGTCGTTCAGCTCGAGACCAGCGAGGACGACTAGATGCGCACCAGAGCCGCCATCATCGTTCTCATACTGGTCTTCTTCGGTCAGCTCGCCTTAGGATCCGTTCAACTGTCGCTGACGTCTGACGAACCGCCGCACATCGCCCACGGCTACCTGCTCCTGACAACCGGTGATACCTGGGCACTTGACGAGCACCGGCATCCGCCCCTACTCAACATGCTATCGGCATTGCCGCTTCTTCTGCAGCCCGAGCGCCCGGACGTGACCTCGATCCCGGGCTGGCACGCGGACTTTGCTGTGTTCGTGCGCAACGTGTGGCCCCTGCTCGGACCCGTGGAACGCCAGGCGCTGGCAGCCCGCGTGCCTACCATGTTGCTCGCCGTGCTCCTGCTGGCGTTGGTTGCACGATGGGCGCGTGGGGTCGCAGGAGCCGCCGGAGCCCTGCTCGCCGTGGCAGTGATGGCCTTCGATCCGCTGATGGTTGCCCACAGCCAACTGGCAACGACGGACGTTGGCGTGGCCCTGTTCACAGTGGCTGCGATCTACATCGCAAGCCGGGTCGGGACATGGGGCTTGTCTCCTCTCAGAGCGGGCTTGCTCTCGGGGCTGGCAACCGGTGCGGCCCTCGCGTCCAAGGGTTCGGCCCTCATCGTGGTCCCTGTCGTGTTCAGCGTGCTTGCCTGGCGTGTCCTTGGTCCGGATTGGGCTGCAGGCGGAGCGACCCGTCGCCGCGCGCTGGCCAGGTGGCTGGTAGCCGGGATAATGGTCACGGTCACGACCCTCATGGTACTGTGGGCAACCTACGGATTCCGGCTCGAACCCTCAGCGATGGCCGGCATCGATCTGCCGCTCGTGGCTCACACGCAGATGGTGCGTCTCATTCTGGGCGAGAAGGCACGGACTGCGTTCCTGGCAGGCGAGGTGCGGCAGGGTGGGTGGTTCTGGTACTTCCCGTATGCATTCCTCGTGAAGGCGCCCTTACCCCTGATCGCTCTGTTATTCGGGGCGGTGCTCGGTCTGGGCCGCCGGCTGGGCCGGACACTACGACGACCTGAGCTCTGGGCTTACCCGACCTTGCACGTGCTCATGGCAGTGACCAGCGGCATGAACATCGGCCTGCGGCACCTGCTGCCGGCAGTCCCCTTCGGGTACATCGCGATCGCCACGTTGGTTCAGCCTGCGCGGGCAGGACGTTGTCGACACATCCTACGCCCAGCACTGGCGCTCCTGGCGGGTTGGCAAGCCGTAGAGGCGCTCAGCGTATTCCCGTTCGGCATCGCTTACTTCAACCAGACCGTCGGAGGGCCTGAGGGTGGCTACCGCACCCTGGTGGACTCGAATGTCGATTGGGGACAGTCGTTCATCGCGCTCGCCAAAATGATGCAACAACGTAACGTTGAGTCCGTCCATCTGAGCTACTACACCTGGGTCGACCCAGCGGTCTATGGCATCGCTTACCAGCCCCTGCCACCTGCAGGTGGGCCCGAGGTGACGCTCGCCCGTCCATACGATCCAGCCCCGGGAACCTACGCCATCAGCGCTACACCGCTCCAGGGCGTGATGGTCGCGGATCCCGACCTGTATGACTGGTTCCGACATCGCCAGCCCGACGCCCAACCAGGCTACGGATTGCTTGTCTACGAGGTCGATCCCCACGACGAGCCCCCTCAATGGATCGCGCAATGCAGCCAACCTGCCGTCCCCCTCACGCACGACGCGATTGTGACAGGGTTCGGCCGAAGCGACTTGCGCGAGATCATCTTCGACTGCACCCAGAGTTGGATCTACCCAACAGGTGGCGCCGTGCCTGGGTGGTATGCGCACCACGGCAATGGCAATCCCGACGCTTTCACTACCTCGCGTCTCGCAAAGGGAGGCGCGGTTGAGAGCTACAGGCAGAACAGGCCGGGCCTGCTTCCGCCCTTCAGCCTCTACGTCCAGGAGGGCGGCCCCGTGGCGCCCAACTCCCCATACACCAATCCGATTCGCTTCGGTCCGCTCTCACTGATCGGGCACACGTCGGAAAGGCAGACCGTCGACGCTGGAGAGTCCGTCGAGATCGAAACTTGGTGGGCCGTTGCCAGCGTCCCCGGGCGCCCACTATCGCTGATGCTCCACCTCGGCAAGCTCGAGGCCGCGCCCATCGCGGTTGGTGATGGCCTTGGCGTGCCCGTGCATGCCTGGCAGGTCGGAGACGTGATCGTACAGCGGCATGTGCTTCGCGTTGAGCCGGGCGTGCCGGCCGGAGCCTATGTCGCTC
>JAKJAE010000414.1:2277-2537 GCA_022707665.1 Chloroflexota bacterium | reverse complement strand
ACTCGACGCTGTTCAACCTGTCCAACGTGTGTGTACATTGGCTCTGTGCACGTGCAGTCGGTATCCAACTTGGTTTGTCGTTCTACTTTGTCGTTGTTCCGCTTCTCTCCCTCGCCCTTTTGGTCCCTATCTCTGTGGGAGGGCTCGGTGCGCGGGACTGGGTCGCCCAGATTCTGCTGGGACCTACGACCGTCCCCGAGTCGACCACGGCGGCATGGACGCTTTCGGTGTGGGTGGTCTCTGCTGCGGCTGGTCTAGTC
>JAKJAE010000414.1:0-2256 GCA_022707665.1 Chloroflexota bacterium | reverse complement strand
GGAGTGTCGGGCCTGGTCTCTCGGCCCGATGGGGTCGGTGGCGAGAGTGGGCCACGCCGAACCTGATGAGCAAGTCGCACTTCAGGGAAACCTCTTTACCTGCAGCCCCGGGCCTAGCAGCCAAGCAGCGTGTCTCCTGGCTTGAGATCTTGGCCCTTGTCCTGGTTGTCGCAGTAGGTCTGGCCTTACGTGTGTACCGTATTGCAGATTACCCTCCCGGACTTCACTATGATGAAGCCATCGATCTCTGGGCTGGCCTCCGCATAGCGAACGGGACTCCGATGCTGTACCTTGAGACCGGATGGGGGCGAGAGGTACTCTTCTACTATGTGCTGGCTGGGGTGCTGAGTCTCGTCGAAGATAACGTGGTGGCCTTGCGGGTGGCGGCAATCCTCTGCAGCACGGCAGTCATGCTCACGGGTTATGTTCTCTTTCGTCGCAAGGCTGGCACGGTGGCGGCCTTGTTCGCCCTCGCCTGGTATGCAGTCCTCTTCTGGTCCGTCTTCATGAGTCGGGTAGGCAACCGCGTCATGGTGTTGCCGCTGATGCTCAACCTGACGGCACTAGCTTTCTGGTGGGGATGGGATGCGCCAACCGAGAGGCCGCGTCGCCGCTGTAGCGCATATGGGGCCGCTGGCGTCTTCCTTGGGGCTACGTTCTACACCTATCAATCGTCGCGATTTGTTCCCTTCATCTGGTTGGCGTTCCTGGGCTACTTAGCCATATTCGACAATCAGCGGTTGCGCAAGAATTGGCGTTACGTTGCTCTAATGATAGGAGTGGCGTCTCTGACGGCTGCGCCGATGGCGTATGTCCTGTTGTCCCGACCTGGCCTGGAGGTCGCGCGCCAGTGGACGATCGAACCTTTTACACAGCTTACACAGGGTAACATCCGACCGGTTCTCCAGAATCTCTTGGCAACGGCAGGGTGGTTCACCGTGCGAGGTGATCCTCTGGTGACCTACAATGTCCCCTATCGCCCGATGTTCGTACCAACCTTCGGTGGTGGGATTTTCTTCGTGGGTGTTGTGCTTGCAGTACGCCGCTTCCGGCGACCCTTCTACGCCTTTATGCTGCTGTGGGTTGTAGTTATGCTTGCCCCAACGGTGCTCACGATTAGCCCTCCCAATCACTCTCGAACGATTGGTGCCCTGCCAGCGGTCGTACTGCTCGCGGGCCTGCCTCTGGGGGAAGGGCACGCTTGGCTAAAGGCTCGGGGCAAAGTGGCTCTGGCGTGGCTCCTGTTGTTGTTGGGCGCGATGACGATAGCTTGGACTGGCTATGACACCGCTATTGCCTACTATGCCACCTGGCCAGCGTCCAAGGAGAGTGATTGGACCCGTAACTATAACGTGCAAGTCTCTGCGGTGATCGATTCCATCGAGGCTGCCTGGCCACAAGACCAACGTCCTGTCGTGATTTCTAGCCACAGTATCGAAGATGCCCATCCGATGTTGATGGCTGTGACTTTTGAAGGGGATGTGGACACTCGATGGGTTGATGCAACGCAGGCGTTTGTGCTGCCATCGGGGACAACGCAGGAACGACTCTATATCACAGCTGATCGTTGGCTTGATGCAGACCTGTCACGACGATTGGGGCTTGGCCAAATGGCCACCCAGTCAACTGATTCGTTCTCGTGCCTGGATGTTGTGGTGGCACCGTCGCTCGTCGCTGAGATCTGGCGACCTAACCAGCTGCAACAGGTGCGTCTGGCCCCTGTAGGCACTTCCGTCCCACTGGCAGTCACCGCATCGGGTCCGGTCACCCTTCCAGTCATCTTTGGGCATCAGTTGAAGTTGGTTGGCCTGCAGTCGCTACCTGAGCGAGGGCACCCGGGTGACTCTCTGCTGTTCTTCAGCGCATGGGAGATCCTCCATCCCAGTGAGGGAAGGCCATTGTCCTTTTTCGTACATCTGCTTGATGCACGTGGGGAGGTTGTGACACAGCAGGATACGCTGGGCTATCCAATGCATAGTTGGAGGACTGGGGACTTGCTACTCCAGGTTCACCGGATGAGCCTACCGGTTGACACCCTCGAAGGAACGTACTGGCTGCAGATTGGAGTCTATGAGCGATCTGGGGGACAACGGTGGCCTGTGCAGACAGCTACGGTCTCTGGAGATGCGAGACAACCTGACGCAGAGGACACGATGTGGGACCGCGTGGTCCTAGGCAAACTACAGGTTGTTGCCGAGGCGCGGTGAGACGCCGAGGGAATGCCTCTTGGCCCTTTCTTGACGTCTGTTTCTCTTC
>JAKJAE010000413.1 GCA_022707665.1 Chloroflexota bacterium | reverse complement strand
GGCTACGCCCTGGTTGGGTATCCTTGCGGTGATTGGGTCGGTGGCAAGTACGTCTCTGATGCGCAGATCGGGAGACATTACCGGTCTTACCCCTCCTTGACCGTTATCGGGACTGCCAGGTAGTTCCAGCCATCGCTGGCATCGAGGTGCCTGTAGACGCCGTTGTCATGTGAGCCCGGGAAGAAGACCACAAGGCGGCCCGGGATCGACGATACCACGGCAGAGACAAGGTCCGAGACCCGCAGGAGGCCGAAGAGCGATGCGGTGCCATGCACGGCGATGACCGTCGTCTCATCAGCCGTGGACGACTGAGCAAGCTGACGCACTCGGTCTGCGACGAACTCGAGGAAGTCTTCCTCGAGGGTCGCCTCCACCGTCGTGGGGTCTTCGAAGTACGCTTCCCGGTAGTCCTCGTTCGCGAGCCAGTCTGCGAAGTCGCGGAGGAGATCGTGACGCAGCCATCCCCTCCCTGCCTCTTTGGTCGCAATCTCAAACTCCGGCATCTGGCGCCGCAGACGTCGCTCATCGTGAGGTTCATAGACCACAAACCACGTGCGCTCTGGCCCCGCAATATGCGATGCCCAGGGAATGCGCACGTAGTCAGAGTAGGCTGCCAGCAGCCGATCAACCCTCGTCATCGGTACAACCACGCTCCGTGTTGCCCTGCGAGTAACCACCCAAAGCCAATCTGAACAATGTCACCCACGCGACGGTACTCGATCCAGCCGCGCTGTGAGGCCGCGAATGCCAGCTAGTCGAGCGACGACGCGCTACAGTCGAGTATCTTGACCCAGTAGCTGTCCAACAGCGTGGCGCCCCGCAATCCCTGACCGTACCCCAGAAACAGTGCATACACCGTGCTGGCAGGAGTTGCAGCGGGATTCCTGCGGATCTTCCTGTAGCGCCCTGCAAGGTGACCAGACTGGGCCCAGGACGAGAGTATGTTCAGTGCCACCGAGTCGAGGCTAGCCGGACTGAAGCGGCCAGGCCAGGTTTCGTTCATGGCGTCAATGAGCGCATCCTTGGCAACTTCTGCCCCTAATGGAGCGTCCAGGATCAGCGGACTGGTGGCCCTCAGCAGGGGGTCCCGGGCATTGGCGCAGAGAATGGCCAGCATCGGTCTCGCCGCCGGGTCAAGCTCCCAGAGCTGGCGCATTGCCCGGAAGATCGGGAGGGATGCGTCTAGTCCGTAGAGTTCCGAAAGGTGCCGGAGCGTCAGCCTGCGATTGGACGCAGTACGCTTGGAGAGCACATTGTCCTCGACGACCGCAGTTGCGTAGCTTTCCCGGTCAGCAGCCAGGGGCAGGTACGCGAAGAGCGCACTCAACTCAGCGAACATAGCCGTGCGGCTTGTGTGTGTGCTCGTGGTGCCTTCCCTGAAGCCGAAGTCGGGAGGCAGACCACCGGTCGGTGGCGTGACTGACGTCATGAGACACTCTCCGGCCGCAGTGTGGGAAACGCAATGCAGTTCGCGTCGGGGCAAGGCGAATCCTCCCCCGCGTCCGACGTTGAGGCCCTGCCAGCGCCCGGGGCAGCGGAATAGGACATACAACTCGGACCGGTCGATGATCCTTGACGGGCATGGGTTCCCCCCGCAGTGGAGTGGAGCGGCAGCCCGGCTGAAGCCCTGCTGGCTTTGTCCCTTCCCCGATGGAAGCACTGACTCCTTCCGCGCGTTACAGCAGAGCCCTGCATCGTCCCGTGTGGACTAGCAGGGCTCGATTATCCCCCACGTGAATGCGCCAAGCCAGGCTGCGCGATTGCGGATACGGTACGGTTCCCTCTCCCACGGCCAGAAGAACGCGGCTCCCGGCTCTCGTTTCCAGCGTACGGGCGACCTGCCCGGCGGAGACCGTCGCCGTGTCCAAGGTGACGCGCGAAGGGATGGCGAAGTGTCTGCGCACTATCTATAGGGGGTACCTCGATGGCCAATCGCAGTGTTCGGTTCGGTGTTGCTGCTCGCCGTCAGCAGGCTCGCTTCCGCGGTACGCTACCGTTGGAAGCCCGCACATGTGATGACGCAAAGGGCCAGCGGAATGCCCATCTGCTGGCGTGCGGGCACGAATGTCACAACCTATTCGGTTCAGTTCGGAATTCGGCACCGGGGTTCTTCAGACGCCGCCGCATCAAGTGGTGGACCAGTGCGCGTAGCGGCGATAGGCCTGGAGACCATCCGACTCGCAATCTGGCCAGCTCCCAGATCGCGTGCGTCAACTTCCTGCTTCCTCTCGCGCCAGTACCAGGTGCCCTCACCGCCTTCCTGCAGACAATCGATCCCGATGTCGACAGTGTCGTGGATATCGTCGACGCCCAGGGCAACTGCTCGCCCGCGGGAGCAACCAGACGAGCATCGACGCCTTCATGGTGGCAAAGACAGGATCAGGTATGCGCGCCTATCTGCTGGAGTGGAAGTACTGCGAGGAGTACCGGCGGGCGGACTACAAAGGAACGGGGGCGGCGGGAGACACACGACGGCAACGCTACCAGCATCTGTTCCACGCCCCCCAGTCCCCGTTTGCTCCCGACGCCGTCTTTGATCTGCCCCCCGTTTTCCGGACAGTGCGATG
>JAKJAE010000412.1:374-2631 GCA_022707665.1 Chloroflexota bacterium | reverse complement strand
CTCTGACCCCGATCCCATGGGCACGCTCCTCGACGAGTACATCGATGACCGACGCTGGCATCGGGGGGAGATTATTGACGGGGTCATTGCCTCTGTCAATCCACGGTCGATTCTGATCGACATCGGTGGTAAGTCCGATGCATTAGTCCATCCGCGGGAGTTGGAGCGCATGTCGGAGGAGGATCTACGGTCGCTCAGGCCCGGGCAGGACGTCAGCGTCTACGTGATCGAGACTGACAGCGATGGCACCATGCTGGTTTCCCTCGCGCGTGCAGCACAGCAGAGCGATTGGGATAAGGCACAAGAACTGATGGAGAGTGAGGAGACCGTGGATCTCGCGGTCGTCGACACGAACAAGGGCGGTGTGATTGTCCGTCTGGGAGAGCTTCGTGGTTTCGTCCCCGGTTCTCAACTGATGCCGAACTGGAGACGCTACCAAGATACCGCCAACCCTGACCGGCGTTGGCGTGCGCTCGTTGGCAAGGTGCTCAAGCTGAACGTCATTGAGGTTACGGCTGAGCGCAATCGCCTGATCTTCTCAGAGCGAGGCGCCTACCATCGGCGCGCAACAAAGCGCAAGATCCTGGAAGGGCTCAAAGTGGGCACCGTTGAGAAGGGTGTGGTCAGCAACATCGTCCCGTTTGGGGCGTTTGTGAACGTGAACGGCGTTGATGGGCTTCTCCATGTCTCCGAGCTTTCGTGGAAGCGTGTCAACGATCCCCAAGATATCGTACAGCCAGGGCAGACCATCGATGTCTTCATCCTGGACATCGACCTTGACAAGGAACGTCTGGGGTTGAGTCTGAAGCGCCTGAGTGCCGACCCGTGGAGCACTGTCGAGGATCTTTGTAGCGTGGGAAGCTTTGTGGACGTGACAATCGTCAATATCACGCCCTTTGGGGCCTTTGCTGCACTCGTCGCCCGTCCGGAACTCGAGGGCTTGATCCATATCTCGGAACTCGGCGAGGATGCCGTCGCCCACCCGGATCAGGTAGTCGCTGTAGGCGATCAACGCACCGTTCGAGTCATCTCCGTGAAGCCTGATCAGCGCCGCATCGCGTTTAGTCTCAAGTCCGCCGATCCCGCAGCCCCCGTGGCCTAGAGAAGCGCATCTGTTGGCCGTCGCGCCCATTGCAGATCGCGCGACGACTGAGCCAATAGAACCGACTATGGCCCCGGTGATGTGCCAGGGCCTTGTTGACTCAAGGAGGGGACTATGGCCGATATCCGCTCGCCCGCTGTTGCGGGCATGTTCTACCCGGCTCAGCCACGCATTCTACGCGACGACATACAACGCCTTCTTGGCTCGGCTGAGGCTGCGGACCTCGCACCGGTCCGCGCTATATTGGTACCCCATGCAGGATACGTTTACTCCGCACCGGTCGCCGCGGCTGCCTACCGTCTATTTGCCAGGGCACAGCGCCCGCCGACGCGCCTGTTGCTGATGGGCCCTTCCCACCGGTCCTGGTTCCAGGGCGTGGCGATCGCCGATGTGGAAGGTTTCAGGACCCCCCTCGGCGTTCAGGCTGTTGATCTCGACGCCGTACGCCGGCTTGCCGCTATCGGCCGCCCCTTCGGTACAGCCAACACACCACACGAAGCCGAGCACTGCCTCGAAGTACAGATCCCCTTTATCCAGGTCGTTCTGCCGGAGGCCAAGATCGTCCCGATCCTGTTTGGTGAGGTCGACCCATTGGAAGTAGGGCGAGCCCTGAACGAGTTTCTTACCGAGGACGATCTCATCGTGGTCAGCTCGGACCTCAGCCACTATCATACCAACGAGGCTGCACACGAAATCGACGCCAGCTTCCTGAAAGCGCTACTTTCCGGTGATTTCCTGGGTGTCGCCAGAGGTGAAGCATGCGGACAGGCACCAGCGCTCGCGCTTATGACGATTGCAGAGGCGCGTGGCTGGCACCCGCACCTCCTTGACTATCGCACCTCTGGTGATGTAACCGGTGAACGCCACCAAGTGGTGGGCTATGCTGCCGTCGCCTACGTGGAGGTACAGCACAATGGCGAGATCACACCTTAGCGATACTGAGGGGCGCTATCTGTTGGCATCCGCCCGCTTCACGATCGAGGAGGCCCTGGGCGCATCATCGCATGCCCCCCAGATCCCGCCCTCTGTGGACCGCCTCCGTGAGGCCGGGGCTGCTTTTGTCACGCTCACCGTCCGTGGTGCATTGCGCGGATGCATCGGCTCGCTGATCGCTCACCGTCCACTCCTTGAAGACGTCCGCGCCAATGCATTGGC
>JAKJAE010000412.1:0-364 GCA_022707665.1 Chloroflexota bacterium | reverse complement strand
CCCGCCTCTCGATGCAAGCGAACTGCCTGACCTGACCATCGAGGTATCGGTGTTGTCACAGCCAGAGCCGCTCGACTATGAAGACCCCAAGCAGCTGATCTCTCTACTTCGTCCCAAGATCGACGGCGTGGTCATCGAGCACGGGCGGCATAGAGCCACCTTTCTGCCGCAGGTGTGGGAACAGCTTCCCCTGCCAGAAGAGTTCCTGGGTCACCTGTGCTATAAGGCCGGTCTTCCTGCCAATGCCTGGCGCCATGGCGAACTGAGAGTGTTGACATACCAGGTACAGAAGTTCGAGGAAACAGGCTGAGGGTTTCGACCGCTGTGACACCAGGCACAGGCGATGCAACCCCCACTCGGCAAT
>JAKJAE010000411.1 GCA_022707665.1 Chloroflexota bacterium | reverse complement strand
GATATGTGCCGAGAGGTAAGAGGCATTGGCCCGTCGCCGGGCAGTGAACTCGTCCAGTCGGTCCATCTGTGCCAGCGCGATGGCCGCGTGCAGGTCACTCATGCGAAAATTGTAGCCGACCATATCGTGACAGTACGGCTGCCTCATGCCGTGGCTGCGGATCATGCGGCAGCGCTCGGCTATGGCCTCATCGTCGGTGGTGATCATGCCTCCCTCGCCGGCCATGACATTCTTGGTCGCGTAGAGGCTAAAGCATCCCGTTCCGAAGCTGCCTACAGGCCTGCCCTTGTAGAGTGCACCGATGGCTTGGGCCGCATCCTCGATGACCGCCAGCCCGTGCCGGCGTGCGATGGCCAGGATCGCATCCATGTCACACGGACAGCCATACAGGTGCACTGGGATAATGGCCCTGGTGCGAGGCGTCACCGCGGCTTCGATCAGGGCAGGGTCGAGGTTGAACATCTCTGGCTCGATGTCCACGAACACAGGCCTGGCCCCCACGAACAGAATGCAACTGGCAGAGGCGATGAAGGTGAAGGGTGTGGTGATGACCTCGTCACCGGGCCCGATGCCATGAGCCAGGAGCGACACGTGAAGAGCGGTCGTACCAGAGGAGGTGGCTATAGCGTAACGCGTACCGCATACCTGGGCAAGCCGCTCCTCCAATTGTGCCACCCGGGGACCTTGCACCAGAAACCCGGAATCGAGCACCTCGAGCACGGCCGTTTTTTCGGCTTCGCTAATGAGTGGCTTCGAGATGGGAATCATGACCCCTCCGTCTCTTTGTAGGTGTGCGCTGGAATGCTCACTTCGGCAGCGCACTTCGGGCACAGCAATTTCACGGTTTCTGTGCCAATAGCGGCGTTGCCGGCCGGTCTTCCGAGTCGCTCTCCGCAGGCACAGACAAACCCACGCAATCGCGCTGGGTTGCCCAAGACCAGGCCATAGTCCGGCACGTCTCTGGTCACGACCGAGCCTGCTGCTACCATGGCCCAGCGCCCAATGGTCACACCGCACAAGATCGTAGCATTGGCGCCGATGGCTGCCCCCTGGCGCACCAGGGTCCGTGTTACCTCCCAGTCGTCAGCCACCTTGAGCGAGCCGTCGGGGTTGATGGCCCGCGGGCGCCTGTCATTCGTAAAGACACAGTGCGGGCCGCAAAAGACGCCGTCTTCGAGAGTGACGCCGCGGTAAATAGACACATAGTTCTGGATCTTGACGTCGTCCCCGATGGTGACACCGGCGTCCAGGTACACGCCCTTGCTCACAATGCAATGGCGGCCCACGCAGGCTCCTTCTCGAATCTGTGCCTGGTGCCAGATCATCGTCCCGTCACCGATCTGCGCGCCTGGTGACACGTCGGCAGTGGGATGTATGGACATGTGCATTGCTCCTATTAGACTGTCTCCTCAGGACCGACATCCGCCCGCGGATGCAAACCTCGCAGTGTGCGGTCCGCTTACCTGGCACAACCAACGCGTTGCATCTCGGCAAGTGTCCGGACCACTCGCTCAAGCATTTTTCGCCAAGGCTCCCACTCGCCGTCCAGCGATGAGTTGTGCCACAGCAGCGTGAATGCACCTTCCACCCGACTGCATCGCCTCGCCAGCTCGCGGATGCACATCTCGCTCTGCTCTGGCGTCAGCTTCCTGTAGCTGCGAAGCGTCTGATCCATCACCGCCAGCGGCCACTCCAGTAGATTGAACTCCTGGTCGACAACCAGGTCAAAAGGGTGAAAGGGATGGCATGTTCCACAGCGAAACCCTTCATGGTCCGCAAAGGCCATTGTGGAGTCATACTCCAGGCCCGCGTGCTCCCAATACCGCCAGGTGTCAGGGGCCTGAAACCTCAAGTAGTGCTGGCGACCCCCGTACCTGGTATTGCCCAGGATTGAATCAAGATGTGCCTTCTCTGCTGCCAACTGCTCGGGATCGCTGAATGTCCGATAACTAGCCTGAAGGCCGATCTCAAAACCTTGCTTCAACAGACTATCAATGCATTGCCTCACAGCGCGTGATGCCAGCTCATAATCATGGTCCAACGGCCCGGGTTGGGCTGCCATGAAGTAAAAGGCAGCGTTGGCCAAGCCATGAGTGCGTGACAGCTCTGCTAGATACCGGATGCGCCGGAAGTTCGACACGTGAGTGGGCGCCAGTACCCGCGCGGTGGCATCGAGAGCTGTCTGGCAGACAGCTCTGGGGTTGCGACGTTTGACCAGGTCCGCTCCGAGCCTTCGCAATGCCGTGAACGAGTCTGGGAAACGAGAAATGAGGTCGACGTCATGGGTTAACTTGACCGAAAAACGGCGCGGCTTTGGCTCCCAGCCTGGCACGAGGCTCCTCAGCCATTCGCGCAGGATCAGAGCATATTCGTCCACGATTGGCCGATCCAGAAAGCCCTGCTTGTACGCCACACTCGCCGTGGCTGGAAACCGGCCGTGCTCGTCACGTGTTGGTACAACGGTCTCTTCCCAACGAGAGAGCATGAAAAACGCGGTAGCAATAATATCGACTTCGAACAGTAAGGAGCCATCGGACAGTTGTCTGGCGAAACTTGTACGCGAGTCTCTGGCTTTGTCGCCCCGAAAGAGGATGGGGATTCTGTCGTTCCAGGAAAAGGAAGAGCCTGGTGGCACCACGGCGGGAGT
>JAKJAE010000410.1 GCA_022707665.1 Chloroflexota bacterium | reverse complement strand
AGTCAAGAACGCGCCTGCAGAAAAAGACAGCGGGCTGCGGAGGAAAAGGCCAATGGTGCTCCCAGAACATGACCAGCCTGCGCAGTGTGACTGGGCCCGGCGAGTCCATCGTCGCTAGTACGTCACCAAGCGGTGTGACTAGACGACATTTCCCATAAACAATGTCAGCATGTTGTTGCAGCGCTCGAGCGGCTTGGGTGATAGAGCCAGGAAGATAGCTGTCATCCGAGTTCAGCCATGTGATGATCTCGCCACTTGCGCGTCGGAAGCCCTTATTGATGCCGTGAGCCTGCCCACGGTCTGGTTCGCTGACCCAGTAGGCCAGCCAGGGCTCGTACCGGCGGATGATGTCTACGCTGCCGTCGGTGCTGCCCCCATCGATGATGATGTACTCCAGGTTGGGGTAGCCCTGCAGTAGCACAGAACGCAGTGTGTTTTCAAGGTAACCGGCTTGGTTGAAGGAAGGCGTGATGATGCTGACCCGGGGCCACGGTGAGTCATTGCTCATGGTCTCAAGAAGCTGCGGAGATCCCTCAGTCCACGGCCAGCCGGCCTTTCCTTCGGGCGGGAGCGGAAGCTCAGTCAAGGTCGGACAGCGCAACAATCATCCCCATGACTTGCCCTGGAAGCAGCACCGCGCCTACTTCGGGACTACGTTGAGGTCGGATATTGCTCATAGAAGTCTTCAAGAATCTCAGCGTACCACGCAAGGTACGCGTCAACTTGTCGCGCCAGGTCATAGCGGTTGCGTGCCTCCGCCGCAGCTTGGTTGCTCATCTCCTTGCGGAGGGCCTCGTTGCCCAGCAGATCCTGAATCCTGGATGCCATCGCTGCAGCGTCACCCGGGGCGACAAGAAAACCGGTTCGGCCATCGTCCACTTGCTCTGGAATGCCTCCGACCGCCGTCGCAACCACGGGCCTGCCGCAGGCAAGCGCCTCGAGAATCGTGTTAGGAAACGTATCGGCCCTCGCCGCATGAAGGTAGATGTCACAAGCCTGATAGTAACGAGCGACCGTTGTCTGGTCTCGCTCAAACGGGATATGTCTGATGACGGCAGGTCCGGCGCGTGTCTCGCCTTCTTGCTCACCGCCCAATGCAAGAAACACGATAGGTGCTTCGCCGAGGGCTTGCCCGGCGACAATGCGAAAGGCCTGCTCGATCGTCGCATAATCTTTGAAAGCACCGCGCTTGGGATCTACGGCAGTGAATAGCAGAACGAATGCCTGCTGATGAATGTTCAGCTCTGCGCGAGCCTTGGCGCGTTCACTCGAATGAAACACGGTCAAGTCCACGCCATTAGGTATTTGTCGCAACTTTCTGGGCGACAACATCGAGCGACTCACGCGGTCCAGCAGCCAGCAGCTTGGCGTTGCCACGTACAGCCGGCTCTGTTGATAGATGCGACGCTTGCGTCGCCAGTTGCCAGCGGTGCCGTCCTTCGGAAGGCCGGGATAGGTCGCCAGATTCGGGCACCGTCCGCAACCTGACTCCCAACGTTCGCAGTCCAACGCGTACGCGCAGTGACCCGTGAGCATCCAATCGTCGTGCAGGGTTAGCGCAAGTGGTAGCTGGTGAGACAGGACGGCAAGTGCGTGAAGGTCGAAGTAAGAACCGTGCAGGTTGTGGGCATGGACGACATCCGGCCGAGCTGGAGAGAGCGTCAGCAGTCTGCGGCTGCCGGGGTAATTGAAATACTCCCGTCCCAACTCTAGTGCGATCCTGGGAGGTCCTTCTGCCATGATGCGCAGCCAACGGCGCATTTGCCGGACACCTGGAGCTCGGTCTTCGAACGGCTGCAGTCGACCATGGAGCACCCAACATGCCCGCGACCAAGTTGACGAGGATCGCACCTTGCGCGGAATCTCAATGATATCCGGATCGTCGGACTTTTTTGTACCCACCATCAACCAGGACTCGTGATTGCGCCGCCGATAGGCGTCGAACAGCCCCCAAGCCACCTTTTCTGCACCGCCGCCAACGTCCGACGCACTGACCTGGAGTATGTTCACTAGAGTGCACTGACCTGCAGAATCCGCACCTGCTCGTCACCACGAAGGGCGCGATCTAGTGCCGGTCCGCTCCACGACACATCAAACTTTGCAGTATTGTTCAAGTCGTGCCTTTAGCCTATGGCCTACCCGGCATAGCCTCTGGCCCGCTAGGATCCGCAGGACCCACACCGATGTTCCTCGGTAGAGGAGTAACCGGGGATCCTTGGAGAGGGCACGCATAAGCATGGTTCGCGCTACCGCCTCATTCGGCGGAACCAGGCCATGCGCCATTCTAGCAAGACATAAGTAAGCCAATCCCCAGCTAGCATCTGCTCGCCCAGCGATCACCTGAGGAAGCTGGTCCCACGAAAACAGATCCCTCAGCATGACGGCGATGCTCTCCAGTCTACCACGAATAAGGGCAGACCTTTCCTGCCCCGCTGCCGACTCACCCCAGCGGGCAAGGGTAAAATAGGTGTCACTGTGGTCAAGAAGCGTGGGATCGTGTGACACGGCTTGTCGAAAGTACAAAACGGCCTGGTGAATGTCGTCTTGGCGGAGGGCTTCCACGCAGAGTGGCCAACTGATTCGAGCATAGGCTTTGTCCAGGACTGCCTTGGGAATGTTGCACTCGGAGCGTATCTGGTCTACAGTGCCCAATTCTCGACGCAA
>JAKJAE010000040.1:4547-13532 GCA_022707665.1 Chloroflexota bacterium | reverse complement strand
GGCAAGGCCTGGGTGGTGCCCACGCTTGTGCTGCCCGACGGCCGGATTCTCGATAACCCGTCCCGGCGAGAGCTCAAAAACATCCTGGGTGTGCGCTAACGGCTGATCACGCTATGAACGACAGGCAAAACGCACAGCAGATCATCGCCTTTGGCGCTCCTGAGCGCGTCCTTACCGGGGTGCCGGCGCACACCGTCGCCTTCCACGGCGCGAACCACGAGGGATTTCATGGGGGTGGGCACCATCTGCCCGTGGGCTCTGAGTGGACTGACATTTGGGGCGTGCAGTGGCGTCGCGAGCAGGAGGGCGTGATGGGATTTCCGCGTGGTCACCCGCTTTCTGATCTGCCCGATGCGCTTGATCGCTACGCGTGGCCCGATCCCGACGATCCGCGGATCTGCAATACGATCTACCAGCAGGCCGCGGGGTGGGATGCCGAAGCGGCATTCCTTGTCGGGTCGCACCGTGACACGCTTTGGGAGAAGAGCTACATGCTGGTGGGGATGGAATCGATGATGGTGAGCTTCCATCTCGCGCCGGCGGCAGCTCGCGAGGTGCTCCACAGAATCATGGACTTCCATCTCGGCATAGCGCGGCATTACGCTGCCGTTGGTGTGGAGATGGTCACGATGACCGACGACCTGGGAACGCAGCGGGGGCTCTTGCTCTCACCGCAGATCATCGAGGAATTCCTCGTGCCCGAGTACGCACGGCTGTTCGCGTTCTACAAGGAGCGGGGTGTGCTGGTCAACTTCCATAGTTGCGGGCACATCCTTCCCCTGGTGGAAACGTTTGTGGCGCTGGGTGTGGATATCCTCAACCCAGCACAGGCTACGGCAAACGACCTCGACGAGCTGCGGCGCCGCACGCAGGGGCGCATGGCCTTGCAGGGTGGCATCAGCTCAGCCACGGTGGTTGCCGGTCCCGTCGAGGCCATCCGTGCTGAGGTGTCGCAGAGACTGTGGCAGCTCGGTCGCGATGGCGGTTACTTTTGCTGCCCGGATCAGGGGATGCCCTGGCCCGAGGTACATATTCAAGCATTAGTCGATGCGGTGGATGATCTGGGGCGATATCCCCTCAGGCCACCGGAAGGAGGACAGTGAAGGTGAATCCGAGAGTGATCGTCGATGTGGATTGTGCTACGGGTGAGGGGCCTCTGTGGCATCCGGAAGAGGAGCGGTTGTACTGGGTGGACATCCCCAACGGCTTGTTGTACCGTTACTCGCCCGCTACAGAACGGCACGAACTGGTCTTCAGTGGGCCGCCAATCGGTGGGTTCACGCTGCAAGCGGACGGTGCGCTCCTGTTGTTCATGGAAAAAGGGGCCGTGGGCATCTGGCGCGAGGGACGCGAGCTGGAGATGGTGATCGACGAGATACCGGCGATGCGCGAGACACGTTTCAACGACGTGATTGCAGACCCCGCGGGTCGTGTGTTCTGCGGGAGTATGCCGCGACCGGATGCACCTGCCCTGCTCTACCGCCTTGATCCCGATGGGGCGCTCACGCTGGTTCTGGACGATGTAGCGCTATCGAATGGGATGGGGTTCACGCCGGACCGGCGTGGGATGTACTACACCGATACGCGCAAGCAGAAGATCTATCTCTTCGATTACGATGAGACGACGGGGGCGATCAGCCATCCGCGCGTCTTTGCCGACGTTCCTACAACTCGGGGTGAGGGACATCCCGACGGCATGACCGTTGATGCAGAGGGCACTGTCTGGTCGGCACGCTGGGATGGACACTGCCTGGTACGCTATTCGGCGGAGGGGGAGGAGCTGCAACGGGTAGAATTCCCCGTGCCCAAGGTCTCATGCGTCACCTTTGGTGGTGCTGACTACACCGATATGTATGTCACGACGGCCAGCGTCGGTCACCGTGCGACAGAGGGTCGATTGGCGGGATCGCTGTTTCACATGAATATGGGCATCCGTGGGGTGCCTGAGTTCAGATCCCGGATCGGATTGAGGTGAGGGCCATGCAGTTCAGAACGATCGACGAGGGATTGGGGCACCGGCGCGAGCTCTGGATTGATGACGAAACCAAAGCGGCCCACTTGTGGGTCTTCGACCTGTCGATGCGCATTGGCTCCGCCGAAGTGCGTATGGCGGGCATCGGGGATGTCTACACCGAGCGGGCGCACCGGATGAAGGGGTATATGCGCCATCTCTACGAGGATACCGTCCAGTACATGATAGACGAAGGGTATGATGTCTCTATGCTCTTCGGAATCCCCAACTTCTACACCAAGTTCGGGTATGCCGCCAGTTTGCCGAAGCCTACGTTCACGATCCAGACGCGGGATGCAGAGGCAGCCGTATCGCCGGTGGTGCTCGGGGCATCTCGACCTATTGAGCCAGCCGACATTCCCCGTGTGCTCGAGCTTCACAATCGCGAGAATGCTGAGCGCACCGGGACGCTCGTTCGGAGGGTCGGGCGGTTCGAGAAGTTTCAGGGAACGCATTGGGACCGTGTGTCGGAGGCTGTGCTGTGGGAGGATGCCGGCGGTGCGTTGCTCGCCTATGCTGTCTGGGATCGGCGTCCCACAGAGGTCACCGTAGGCGAGTTGGGAGTCAGAGACCCCAGCCTGCTTCCGGCGCTTCTGCAGGTATTCGCGCAGCAGGCCGTGGAGAAGCGCTGCTCGGAGATCACGTTCTTTCTGCCGCCTGACCATGCATTCTCGGAGTACGCGCAGCAGTTTGGCGTCACGTGGCACATCACGTATTCCCGCTACTCGGATGCGATGATGCGCATTCTGAATCAGCAGCCGCTGTTTGAGAAGCTCCTGCCGGTCCTGTCCGGGCGACTGGCGCGGCGATCCAATATCCATCCGCCCGAGAGCCTGTCGCTGATGACCGGTCTGGGCGTGACGACGCTGGGCTTCGAGGGCGCCAAAGTAATACTCCGCGACCGAGTTGCAGCACCGGTCACCCTGTCGTTGCCACAGGATCGGTTGGTGCAGCTCGTGATGGGTTATCGTGGCGCCCGTGATATCTTGAGCTCGGGCGATGGTGTTCTCGCAGGAATCGCGGCCTCGGATCTTGTACCCCTGTTGGACGTGCTGTTTCCCAAAGGCACGCCCTTTATGTGGACTTCGGATTACTTCTAACTCATGGAGGCCTTTGCATGCATGTCTTGGTAACGGGTGGTACTGGTGCAGTAGGACGCGAAGCGGTGAAGCGGTTGGTGGCGCACGATCACGACGTCACAGTCATTGGGCGTACACCTGATCTGGAGATCCCCGGTGCTTCCTACCGCCAGTGTGATATTGTCGACTTCGGATGTCTGACCGAATGCGTCAAGGGTATGGACGCGATCGTGCACCTGGCGGCGATCCCTAACCCCGGCCTGGACACGGGCGAGGCGATTTTCTATGTGAACGACACGGGAACGTTCAACGTATACCGGGCCGCTGCCAATGCGGGGATCGGACGCATTGTGAGTGCCAGTTCGATCAATGCTCTGGGCTACAACTTCGGGATCAAGCGCTTCCAGCTGCAGTACTTCCCGATGGACGAGGCTCACCCGAGCTATACGACGGACCCCTACTCGTTCTCGAAGCAGATCATGGAGGAGATCGGCTACTACTTCTGGCGGCGTGAGGGGATATCGAGCGTGTTCCTGCGCCTTCCCGGCGTGTATGAGATCACCGGTGAGAACGAGGAGCGAATGCGGGAAGGAAGGCAGGCATCGATCAGGGCCTACCAGGACCTGCTGTCCCATTCTGAGGTTGAGCAACGCGCGATGGCGCAGGCGATCATTGACCAGCACGATAGGTTACGTGCGTCGCGAGCGTTCGAGTATGGGGATACGCACGTCAATCTGCGCGAGTTGCCCAACGCCCGGATGATGTTCGGTTATAGCAACTTCTGGGCTAGCATCGATGCGCGCGATTCGGCGCAGGCCATTGAGCTTGGGCTACTGGCCAACTACGATGGCAGCCATCCCTTGTGGGTGAATGATAGCCACAACTCGGCGGGGGTGCCGACGCAGACGCTTACGGAGCTTTTCTATCCGGATGTTCCTCTCAAGCGACCACTCCTGGGGACGGAGACGCTCGTGAGCATCGACAAGGCACGTGAGTTGCTGGGGTTCGAGCCGGAGTACTCGATCAGCCGTTGGTTCTAGCGCAACGGTTGCATGAGATGCTGGAGAGAGAGGGCGCTGTAGCCACCTGCTTCGGGCGCCGACGTGCCGAAGCCGGGGCGACCTGACAGGACCATTGAGCTCCGCTAACGGAGCTCAATGGTCTTTATGACGTACCGCTGCCTACCGATAGATGATGTCGAGGATATCGTTGCTGCGGATGCGGACGGTCTGACTGTCGACGCGTTCGACGCCAGGGTGAGACGCCGCAGCATCTGCTGTGTCTGTGTGGAAGTAGCGCTTCTCAAGGACGTAGGGCGAGTCCCAAACTAGGGGTGGGAGCGGGGCCGCACGATGTTTCTCGAGCGCCAGGTGAGACTGTGACCGGATCAACTCGCGGGCGGCCTCTTTCGACAGCGTGATCGCCGATGTGCGGCTCAGTCCCTGTTTGACGGCTGCCGTGGTAACGCCAGGAATCAGGGCCTCGATCTCGCGGCAAGCGGCGTGATCGCCACTCAGGAAGATAACGGGCAGGCCGAGGGCACCGCAGAAGAGCGCCCATTGGGCAATTTCGCCAATGGGGCGACCATTCAGTGTGTAACGGTCGATGGCGCGGCTGCTCTGGGTGTGCGCAAGGTCACCGTCAGCCACGCCTGCCATCGCGTGCTGTCCGATGATGACGGAGACATCATACTGTTTGTACAGCGACTCCCGAAGGGCTTGAAGCGCAAGGGGGCGACCGTGCATCAGCTTCGCCCGCGGATGCAGGTCCTCGAACCAGATGCCGCCGGGCCCGTGGCCATCGATCACCACGACTTCCTCAGCCCCTGCGGCCATCAACCCGTCGACAGCAGCGTTCACCTCTGCGGTCAGGAGTCGCTTGGCTGTCTCGTAGTACTTGCCGTCGGAGTAACTGTCCTGCTCGAACGTCACGACCCCTGCCACACCTTCCAGATCGGTCATCATCAGGACCTTCATCCTCAAGCCTCCTGTCGCCTACCTGAACTGACCCTCCACGAGCAAGGGCGTCACTGCTTCAGTATACACACAACCTGGGGCAGTCACCGCCCTGGTCGAAAGCTAAGTTGGTTCTTAGTAACCGATTCATCGGTTCTGCGACCGCCTGCTGGGGCATCAGAATGACTGAGATCGCACCTACGAACCCGAAACATCAGCGGTACCAAGCACCAGGCAGGCGCATTTCCCTATGGCGCCATTCCTGGTATCCTTGCCGCTGGAGCAAGTGTCCGTCGTGACACTCTGAACCCATAGCATGCGCAAAGGACATCCATGGATTTCTACTTCATACGACACGGACAATCACGGAACAACCTACTTTGGGAACAGAGCGGCTCGAATGATGGGCGCGTGGTGGATCCCCTTCTCACCGAAGCGGGAGAGAAGCAAGCTGAGCTTCTGGCGGGGTTCCTCGCGGCGTCTGGCATCCGGATTACGCACCTCTACTGCAGCCTGATGGAGCGGGCCATTGCGACCGGTTACCGGGTAGCCGAAGCGTTGGATCTACCGCTCTATGGCTGGCTCGACATCCACGAGACCGGGGGAATGTTCCTTTACGATAAGGAAACTGAGACCTACGTCCCGAAACCCGGCCGGAACCGAAGCTATCTGGCGACGACCTATCCACGATTGGTGCTTCCAGATGGTGTGACGGAAGATGGATGGTGGAACCGCCCATTTGAACCCAAAGAGCTGCGTGCCCCCCGTGCGCGCCGGGTCCTGGCCCAATTGCTGGCGTCTCACGAGAGCACCAGTGACGATGGGGTTGCCATTGTCAGCCATGGTGGTTTCTTCAACTACATGATGCGGGCGATCACGGGCCTTCCAGAGAGGGACCCGGAAGAGGAGCACGACCCCGTTTGGTTTGCGGCCAACAACGCATCGATCACGGCGATCACCTTCACCGGGGATCAGCGCGTTATCCGGTATCTCAACCGGGTGGACTTCCTTTCGGCCGATCTGATCACGTAGTTGCGCTTTAGTGTTGACTGCGTTCTGAGAATGTTGCCTCCACCTCCGTGAAGATCGCGATAGCCTGCTCCACGTCCTTGTCACTCCAGGCTTCGTGGATCATCACGTTGAAGTGCGACGCGATCGCCTCGCGGGCGTTAGGGCAGGCGAACTGCCGGTCTCGATCGCCCCGGTAATCGGGGCTCGCCCAGGGATAGCCGCTCGTGCCGAAGACGCGCCGATTGGTGAACCACTCCATCGTGTGGGGCAGTGCTGCTGAGTAGTCGGCAACAGCGGGTAACCCTGAGGCTCCCAGGGCTGTGCAGAAGGCTGTCTTGTCCACAGTGACTCGCCCGGACACACCTCGATATCGCATACGCAGGAACCAATAGCTGGGTCGTGCGCCTGCGATCGTGGCCGGAATTGAGACAGAATCCAGTGACTGAAGGCCAAGCGCTAGCTTCGCGACGATCTCGCGTCGTCGTCGCACGGTATGAGGGAGCTTCCGCAACTGCACACGACCCATGGCGGCAGCCAGATCGCTGAGGTTGAGGTTGAGCGAGGCAATGACATTGGTCGATCCCGCAGGCAGGAAGAAGGGTTTGCCGCGATCTGACGCTCTGCGGACTGACCGGTAGAGCGCCTCGTCGCGCGTGAAAACCAGGCCTCCTTGCCCCCCGGAACTGTGGTGCTTCCCGAACATCGTCGAGAACACGCCGATATCGCCGAAGGTGCCAACGGGCCGCCCGTGGAGTGTGGCAGCATGCGCCTGGGAGCAATCCTCGATCACGGGAATGCCGTGCTGGTGCGCGAGTTCCACAATGCTAGCTACGTCTGCCGGTTCTCCCGCGATGTGGGGCACGATAATCGCACTCGTCTCTGGCGAGATGAGCGCCTCGATCTGGTCAGGGCCGGTGTTGAAGCTCCCCGGAACCGTGTCAGCGATCACTGGGACCAGGTTGAGCAAGGGAACCGGCATCAGTCCGCCCGGGTCCGTCACAGCACCGACGATGACCTCGCTGAACGGTTCCAGGTCGAGCGCGCGCAGCGCAGCGTAGATGCCTGCGGTACCCGAACTCACGGCGTCAGTGTAACCACCTCCCAGGAAGTCCGAGAACTCGGCACAATAAGCTTCCTCCTCGTGGCCGTTATAGCCAGGTGCTTCGCCGGCGGCAATTGCTCTGTCCAGCAACGCGACGACGGCAGCTTTCTCCTCCTCGCCAAAGTGTCTCCGGGGTGGGAAGGTATGATGCGTCACACCAGCTACTCCGTCTTTGTGACCTTGCTCAACATCCGCGGGCTCTCGGTGTTGTAGCCCTTGGCACGGGTGAGGTGGTAGCAGAATAGCTGGCCCGGAACGATGGCCACGAGCGGGGTGAGCCACTCGGGTACGTCGCCGGGCAGAGCGATGGCGCGATCGGCAAGGGCGAGGGCGCGATCATCGTTGGAAAGCACAAGCAGTTCGGCCTGGTTCGTCACCTTGAGCCTTGCGGCAAGCTCCAAGAGGTCATCGATCAGCGCACCCTTCGGCATGATAGCCATCACGGGGAAGCCTTGATCGACCATGGCAATGGGTCCGTGCTGGAAGTCTGCCGAAGAGAACGGATAGGCTACTGTATAGGTCAACTCCTTGAGCTTGAGGGCCCATTCGTGGGCCGTGGCGTAGTTGTAGCCGCGGCCAAGGACTACGCAGCGCGTCATATAGCGGTAGCGTTCGGCGATGCTTGCGATCTCTGCCTCGAGCGCCAGCATCTTCTCCATATCCGAAGCCACGGCTTCCACTGCAGCCAACTGCGCGCCTGCGCGGTCCTCCAGCGCCACTGAGAGAAGAGCTACGACCGCCAGCTCTGCTGTGTACGACTTCGTCGCGGCGACGGCGACCTCCGGTCCGGCAGAGGCATCGATTACCCAGTCACTGGCCTCAGCAAGGGGCGATTGCGCCGCGTTGACGATCGCAAGGGTAGGCGCTCCCTGCCGTCGGGCCTCGTCGATCACGCTGATGATGTCGGGTGACTGCCCCGACTGCGAGATGCCCACGACCAGGGCGTGTCTGAGCCGGGGTGGCTGCTGGTAGACGCTGAAGAGCGAGGGCGTGGCAAGCGCAACTGGTAGCCGGTTGTGCGATCCCCACAGGTACTGCGCATAGTGGCCGGCGTGGTCTGATGTGCCGCGACCCGTCAGGTAGACGTAGTCGATATCGCCTCGATCAACGCGATGCTTGATCTCGCGTGCAATCGCCTGGATCGTCGTCCATTGGGTCTGGATCAGGCGTCGCAGGGCCTCCGGTTGCTCCAGGATCTCGTCTCTCAAACTCACTTTGCCACCATCCTATCCTTTGTGTGGACGCATCGTCCCTGGACGAACGTCATCGCGACTGCCAGATCCGGATCGAGGACCACGAGTGAGGCGTCGCGACCAGCTTCCAGAAGTCCATGCTGGTGATCCAGTCCGAGCGCCCGCGCTGGGTTATGAGAAGCCATCCGGATGGCTTCGCAGAGCGGTGTGCCGACGACTTGCACGATGTTGCGAACACACTGGATCAGGGTAGCCGCACTGCCAGCAATCGTGCCGTTTGCCTGTCTCGCGGCACCGTTCTTGACGAAAACCTCGTGTCCCAGGAGCTCATATTTACCGTCGCCGAGCCCGGCTGCAGCCATGGCGTCCGTGACCAGAACGACCCGCTCCGTGCCAAGGCAGCGGAGGAGCACTTTCATGGCTCCTGGGTGGACGTGAACGGTATCGGCGATGAGCTCTGCCGTAACTGCATCCGAAGCCAGCACCGCCCCCAGGACCCCTGGCTCGCGATGGTGAAACCCCCGTTGCGCATTGAACGTGTGGGTCACGTGGGTGAATGGTCCGGCCAACGCCTGCGAGGCGGTAGTGTAGTCGGTGTTGGAGTGGCCCAGGGCCGCGGTCACGCTGGCATCGC
>JAKJAE010000040.1:302-4537 GCA_022707665.1 Chloroflexota bacterium | reverse complement strand
CAATGCCGCCACTTCGGTGGCATGCGGCAGTTCGGGGGCCAGGGTCATCTGACGGATCCATCCCCGACCATCAACGAGAAGCGCACGAACCTCTTCGATGACCGGTGAGCGAAGCCAGGCCGGATGGAAGGTACCCTTCTGTTCGGGGTTCAGGTAAGGGCCCTCGAGGTGCAGTCCCAGCGGCTGTGCACCAGGAAAGCTGCCCCGGTCCAGGATTTTGGCATACTGCTGGACGAGGCGCCGAAGGGTAAGCGCATCCGGTGCAGCGATGCTCAATAGGAAGCCGGCTACGCCTGTTGTTGCAGCCCAGGCGGAATAGGCATGGAGTTCTTCCGCGAGGTTCTCTCCCTCGCCAAAGGTGATGCCGTGCCCCCCGTGAGTGTGGATATCGATGAAACCGGGAGCGATCGTGTAGCCATCCAGGACCACGCGCTCCCCGCCCAGATCCGGGGCATTTGCAGTGGGGCCCGCATAGACGATCGTCCCATCATCTTCGATCGTCACCGCCGCCTTTTCGATGCACTGAAGGGGCGTAGCGAGTTTGACCTGCCACAATGTCAGTGCCATAGCACCTCCTATGACCCATTCGGGTTGTGGTGTTCAAGGTTCATGACCACCGGAATCGCCCGCAGTCCGATGCTCATTGCCAAGCTGATGATACCACCGATCAGAAACCAGAACTGAACACCCAAGGCATCGGCCACCGGGCCTGCGATGGCCATCCCCAGTGGAGCCGCCAGGCCGGCAAGGCTGTCGATGGCGGTGAAGACGCGCCCCTGGACATCTGGAGCAACGACGGACTGGATGATGGCGAAGAATGGACCGTTGATGATCGGGTTGGATAGCCCGGCGATAAAGAGCCCGATCAGGGCCATCTCGAACGCCGTAGAGGGCGTGACTCCTACTGCGGCGAAGGCCAGTCCGGCGACCAGTAGGCCCAGGAGCGAGGTCATAACCTTGCGCCTGAAGCCTCCCCAGATGCTGAGCAAGATGCCGCCCGCGATCAGGCCCACGCTCCAGGAGGATTCAGCCCAGCCCAGTTGAAGGACGTCGCCGCCGAAGTGCTCCTTGATCAGGATGGGCATCAGGGCAAAAGCGGGGTAGATGACGCCGTTGAGCAGGGCGGCTACAAGGAGGACGATAAACAGCCCCTTCCAGCGCCAGATGTAGGCAAAGCCATCGCGAACGTCTCTAAGAATGCCGCCAACAACGCCTTTCATCTTGCCAGAAGAACCAGGCTGGCGTTCTGGATCCGGGACGTGTACGCGGAGGAGCGGGACGATGGCAAATGCAGCGGTCGCGACATTAATCCCCATGATCGTGTGCAGAGGCAGTAGACTCATTGCCAGTGCCCCGAGGGGAGGTGTGATGATGCCCAGAGCACCTCGCAGTGCCTGGTTCATTCCCGAGATTCGCGGTAGCTGATCGCTCGGAACCATCAACGACGTGGCAGCTTGCATAGCTACAAAGTGGAAGGTACCGCCCAGTGCGCGTACGAAGACAATGCAATAGATGTGCCAGATCTGCAGCAGCCCGGTCCACGCCAGGATCGCCAGGGCTGCGGAGAACAGAGCGACGATCGAGTCCGCGACGATCATCACCCGGCGGCGAGACCAGCGATCTACCATCGCCCCTGCAAACGGGCCAAGGAACACCATGGGCAGCGTCGCGACCAGGGATGAGGTCGCCAAGACTGTCGCAGAGCCCCCAGAGGCCTGAGTCAGCCACCAGACGAGGGCAAAGCCACCCATTTGGCTTCCGACCAGGGACAGCGCCTGTCCAATCCAGATGGTGAAAAACCGCACCGCCCAGGGCCTGGCTTCAGGCTCAACCACGGAGTCACGATCTTTCTCTGTCGTACTGCCTGCGTCCATGTGTCCCCCTCTTTGTAATCAGATTACTTAACAGATTGTAATATGATTACATAGCCTGTCAAGCTCTGCTGTGCTCCTGGTTCGATAGGGGCCGAGCTTCTCCGTATTCCACCCTGACATGCAGCTCGTAAGGCGGGGAGGGGACGACGATCACGTTATCATCGCGTGGTATGGGGAGCGGAACGTCGTTGACCCGCAAAGCGGTCACGACGGTTTGAGCCGGGTGATGCAGGTGAAGGACGATTGAAGAAAGCAGCCTGGCGCGCGTGTGGTTGGGATCGCGACGGAGCGTGACCGTTGTGCGCAGGACGGACGGTCTGATTTCAAAGGAGACGGCGCCGAAATAGGTCGCCATCGCTTCCACGCCGAAGGGCTGTTCTGCGGTGAACCAGGCTTCTGGAGCACCCTGGGTGACATGGAGTGTCCCATTCTCTTCGTGGAGTAGCATGTGGCGTAGCCAGGTAAGGGCTTTGCTCTCGTCAGATGACTTGTAGAAAGGCCCAACGCCTTGGCCGAGCGCTGTGACAGGATGCTCCGTGAAGGTGCGCACATCAGCGTAGAGAGACGCTCCGAAGTTGTTGAACAGGGCCCTCAGGGCGTGCTTGACTTCGCCACGGCGCAAGTAGTCAATTGCCAGGTCCATCAGGTTGGCCTGGATCGTGACGCCACCGTGGCTGAACCAGCGTTCATCCAGATCGACGGGACGACCCCACTCGCGCGTGACGAAGAGGTTGTCTTCCAGGTCCTTGAGCAACCACGTCATCTCTGGCTCATCAGGGTCGAAGACGCCGCCCTCCATTAGGTGGAGGGCTCCATAGGCCGCCTCGCGGAACCAGCCCGGTTCCCGGCCGCGCAGTCCGGTACGCGTGGGGATGTGGGGAACATAGGTACCATCCAGGAGGCGAACCACCGGTGTCAGAGCCATGGCCCGAAGGGCTGCGGCGCGGATGTCACTCCGGTACGCCTCTGCCTCGTGCTGCAGATCGTCTGCGGCGGGATGGTTGATCTCAGCGAGCACGTCGGCAATGGCGCGAAGGCCCGCGTAAGCGTGTGCGTTGACGGCGAACCAGTGGCGCCACTCTGGGTTATCTTCGAGGTGGCCAACTGGGAGTAGTCCCCAGGCCTCGCTCGGGTCACCGTTGGCGTCGAACTGCTTTGTCTGCGCTCGCTCGCGGCTCACAAACCCACACGCCTTGACCAGTGCTGGGGCCGCTCGTATCAGCCAGTCTCGATCGCCGCTGAGGCGATAGTGGTTTGCGAGACATTCCATGATGAAGCCCTGATCGAGGTTGTAGGCAAAGCCTCCCATAACGGGCTTGCCCCCATCGAAGTCCATCGCCACGAGGGCTCCTTCACTGGACGCAAAACGACCATCCGGGCGCGAGACCCCTTGTGTCTGGAGGAAGGTCTCGAGGTACTCCGCGGCGCGGGTGTGGTGCCCGGCCTGGTCGAGCATCGTGATCTGCCAGCAGGCCTCGTTACCGCACGCGCCATAGGACCAGGTAGCTGCTGGCACGATCGTGAGGCCGTTCACCGGGTCCTTATCGGTCGAGATGCCGACGTGGACGCGCGCCGCCTTGTGGAAATCAGCTAGAACCTGCTCCGGAACTTGCAGCTGCCCGCCTGCGACAAATCCCCGCCAATAGGCGCTCAGCTCGGAGAGGGCTTGAGCAAAGTCGAGCCCTCGTAGTCTGGATGCATTTGCCGGGATAGCGAAGGGGATAACGGCCGTCAATGTATGCGCCTCGCCGCCCTCGAGGTCGAGGCTGTACAAGAGGGCAGTAGGGATAACGTGCGATGCCTCTGGCCTACCACCTAACGGCACCGTCTGAAGTATCCCTCGCTGCCCAGTCATCAGCAAGCCGCGCAACCTCGGGGTCGGGTAAGCATCCTCACGCCACTGGCGCGCGACCTGGACATCGGGCACAACACGTCCCTCCGCAAACAGGCTGTCGCCCTCCAGAGCCAGTGACTCGGCGGGCGCGATTGCTAGCCAAAGTTGGGCCCGTTTCCTGCCGTGCGTTGTGTTGCGGATGACAATCCGCATCATCGCTGCGAGGTCCTCATCGCCGCGCCGCAGGGCTGCCTCCCGAGGCGGGCCATCGACGAGCGTGGCCAATGTCGTTACCTCAAAGGCAATCTCGCGATCCAGCCAGCGGCTGATGACCACGGGCAGCCAGCCCTCAAGGAGCTCCTGTTGGGTTGCGTGACCCTCTTCGCGAAAGTCCGGTGGGTCACCGGACCCGATGCGGTAGCGAAGCTGCCGCCCTGGCCAGAGCAGGTTTGCGGCGTCCCTTCCACTGAGTTTGAGCTGAGCTTTGTCAGCGAACAGCTCGCCATTGTGGCGCACGGCGAATTCTT
>JAKJAE010000040.1:0-254 GCA_022707665.1 Chloroflexota bacterium | reverse complement strand
CAGATAACGGCCCATCCCCGCACCGGAGTCCTGCTTGATGACGTCGAGTGGCGGGATCTCTGCCATCGCCCGCTCCAGCGACTGCTCAGGCTCGTTGGCAACGCGGTCGTAGATTGTGCGCGCTGTTGCAGCGCGCTGCGCTTGGAAGTGTTCCCGAGGGATCGGCTGTGACGCCCAGGTGATCGCTACTCCGAGATCCGGGATGGCAATGGGACCTTCTTCCAGATCACTGATGAGGAACGAGAAGGGGCGCT